>NZ_JBMERP010000021.1:0-54147 GCF_049310925.1 Virgibacillus sp. DJP39
TCCAAATAAAACCAAATTGACACCTGTAAAAAATTGTGATAGAATCTTAAGTTTGCCAAATTGACTGAAAATGGTAGGTATGCTATTCTTTATGGGAAGAAAAGTCTAAATAAAGCTTTATATATGGTTATTTTTTTAAAAAAATAGGTAATACTAGAAGACAGGAGGTGAATATGGTGCTGAAAAAAATTGTGCATTTATTTTTTCTTATTGCAGGTGGTACCATTGGATATTTATATATTCCAGAAATCATTAAATTGTTAAACTTCACGGATGCGAAGTGGGCAGCGTCCCCGTATTTAGGTTTAATCTTAGGTGCAATCATTATATTTCTTGTAACGTACTGGATAGCAGATTATATTGTGGAATTCCTGCGATGGACAGAGGATACGCTAATCAAGGTGCCTGTTGGTGATTTATTGTTTGGTAGTCTGGGATTAATCATTGGTTTGGTAGTTGCATATTTAGTTAATATTTCATTAAAAGATATTGAGATTCAACTGGTTTCACAGGTGATACCGATATTCTTAACGTTTTTCTTGGGATATATAGGGTTTCAAGTTGGATTTAAACGTCGTGATGAGTTTTTAAACTTGTTAATGATGAATAGAAAAGAACGTGATCGCAGGAAAACTGATGATACCGATACTTCTTCTGAGGACATTCAATCGAAGCCTAAAATACTGGACACAAGTGTAATTATTGATGGACGTATAGCAGATATATGTCAAACCAGCTTTCTAGAAGGAACTATAGTTATTCCAGAGTTTGTTTTAGGTGAGCTCCAGCATATTGCAGATTCATCAGATGTATTAAAAAGAAACAGAGGACGACGTGGACTAGACGTATTAAACAGAATTCAAAAAGAAATAGCGGTAAATGTAGAAATTTACGAAGGTGACTTTGAAGAAATTCAAGAGGTTGATAGTAAGCTAATTAAACTTGCAAAGGTTATTAATGGCGTGGTTGTTACGAATGATTTTAACCTGAATAAAGTTTGCGACTTTCAAGGGGTCCATGTTCTAAACATAAATGACTTAGCAAACGCTGTTAAACCAGTTGTGTTACCGGGTGAAGAGTTGATGGTTCAAGTAATTAAGGATGGTAAGGAACAGAATCAGGGAATAGCCTATCTAGATGACGGCACGATGATTGTGGTTGAAGAAGGACGTAATTATATAGGTAAGACTATTGAAGTGTTAATTACAAGTGTTCTTCAAACATCTGCAGGTAGGATGATATTTGCAAAACCAAAATTACTTGAAAAAGCGCAGTAAAAAGGGTATAACTTAAAAAGAAACTAAAAGTGATAACAATCATGTTATCGCTTTTTGCTGTAAAAGAGAAAAGCGGAGGCGACTGTTATGAAGCGGAAGCATAAACAAGAGGCCGTAAAACGCCTGGTTTTTGGCGTTTGGAGTGTCAATTGCTTATGACGGCAGCTACAAGGAGGCGCAACTAGACAGAACGAAAAGCGGAGTGGGGTTTTCCCCATCGTATGACTCGACTGCTAGAAGCTGCAACCAGCCAAGATAAGGGGAAGCAACTGCTCTGAGGGAAACGTTTCCCATTGGTTAAATATAATTAATTAAGCTGTTTTCTAAAAAAAATTGTTGTTTTGACACAAAATGTATAAACTGCGACGTAACTGCTGGATTTATTTTCTACCATCCTTTATTAGATTGGTGCTGATCCAGCGCTGCGGAAAAACACTCGCTTTCCGTGGGGAACGCTTCAGCCTCCTCGGAGCAAAAACCGCTCACTGCGGGGTCTTCAGACTGTTCCTTTCCCACTGGAGTCTCGCATTTTTCCGCAGCTTAGATAGTTTTCTGTTGAAAGGAGAAGAATCCCGTAAAGGCACAGAATTCATGCGTAACTCTCTATCCTAGTGGAGGCAGAATACGAAGACTCCTGCGGGAACAGCGCGAGTCCGAAGGCCCCGGAAGAAGCGCTCTTTGCTTCTGAGGAGACTGAGGCCGTGCCCGCGGAAAGCGAAGTATTCTGCCGGAACGGCGGAGAGAAAGTTTTCACTACGTCTCAGTTTTAAAGCAACACAACTAAACAGCCAAAAATAAAGAGTTTACGGAAGGGGTATCACCATGACTAACGAAGTTCGTGTACGTTATGCACCAAGTCCAACTGGTCATTTACATATTGGAAACGCACGTACAGCATTGTTTAACTTTTTATATGCCAAGCATTTTGATGGGAAATTTATCATCAGAACAGAAGATACTGATGACAAGCGAAATGTAGTTGGAGGCGAAGAAAGTCAGCTGGAATTCTTGAAATGGTTAGGTATTGAGTGGGATGAAGGTGCTGATGTTGGTGGGGATTATGGACCTTACAGACAAATGGAGCGTTTGGATTTATATACTAAATATGTAAACGAGCTTCTTGAGAAAGGGCTTGCCTACAAATGTTACATGACTGAAGAAGAACTGGATGCGGAACGGGAAGAACAAAAAGCTAATGGACAAGTTCCTAAGTATTCTGGAGCACATTGTGACCTCTCAGAAGAACAAATCGCTGCATTCGAACGAGAAGGACGCAAACCAAGCATTCGAATGCGTGTTCCTAAAAATAAAACATATAAATTTAATGATATTGTACGTGATGATATTACTTTTGAATCAAGTGATTTTGGCGACTGGGTGATTGTGAAGAAAAACGGTATCCCTACGTATAATTTTGCTGTTGCCATTGATGATCATTTAATGCGCATTTCCCATGTTTTACGGGGTGAAGAACATATTTCGAATACACCGAAACAAATGATGATTTATGATGCATTTGGTTGGGAAGCGCCAACTTTCGGTCATATGACATTAATCTTAAACGAAGAGCGCAAGAAACTTAGTAAACGAGATCAGCATATTCTACAATTTATCGAGCAATATCATAACTTAGGATATTTACCTGAGGCTATGTTTAACTTTATTACATTACTAGGGTGGTCACCAGTTGGTGAAGAAGAAATTTTTGACAAAGACAAATTAATTGAAATATTTGATCCTGAGCGGTTGTCGACATCAGCGGCCATTTTTGATCCACAGAAGTTGAAATGGATGAATAATCAATATATTAAAACCCTTGACCACGACACAATTGTAGGATTAACATTACCACATTTAATTGAATCTGGTCGCCTTTCTTCGGATATGGATGACGAAAAAAGATCCTGGGTTGAAGATGTGATTTCACTTTATGAGGAGCAGTTGCGATATGGTGCAGAAATCGTAGAGCTAACGGAATTGTTTTTCAACGAAAAGATTGAGTATGATGAAGATGCAATGGAAGTTCTTAAAGGCGAACAGGTTCCTGAAGTGCTGCAGGTTTATACGGATAAACTAATACACCTGGAGGAATTTAATAAAGATACAATTAAAGCTGCTATTAAAGAAACACAGAAAGAGACAAAGCAAAAAGGCAAGAATTTATTTATGCCAATTCGTGTGGCGACTACTGGTCAAACACACGGTCCAGAGCTTCCAATGGCTATACAACTTCTGGGTAAAAAGCTAATTATTAAGCGTCTTGATGAACTTTTAAGTGAATTAAAAGCTTAATTTGTTCACTTTCAGCTGATTATGTAATATAGTAATACTATAATATCGAACGTTGATAAGGAGAAGTAGAAAACCTCTGGCTTATTTAGAGAGAATCATCATCGGCTGCAAGTGATTCTGGGCTACGTTTTTGAAATGCACCTTTGAGTCTGTTATGGAATTTAGTATATAACAGCGGTACTCTGCCGTTATAGAGTAAGTTGGGAGTTTGTTTTTTACTCCAAACAGAGTGGAACCGCGCCAAAAGCGTCTCTGTGTAGTTAATACACAGGGGCGCTTTTTGTATTTGTAAAGTATCAAGAAAAGGGAAGGTATTCATAAGGGGAGGTGTCGGTTTTTGGGTATATTTAAAAGGATGAAATCAGACATGGATGTAGTGTTTGAACAAGATCCAGCTGCTCGTACTTATATAGAAGTAGGATTGACTTATTCAGGTCTGCATGCCATTTGGTCACACAGAATTGCACATGCTTTTTTTAAGAGGCACTTATTTTTTATTGCTCGTGTCATTTCACAAATCAGTCGTTTTTTTACAGGAATAGAAATACACCCTGGGGCTAAAATTGGTGAGCGTTTCTTTATTGATCATGGTATGGGTGTGGTTATTGGTGAAACGTGTGAGATTGGGGATAATGTTACTATCTATCAAGGTGTGACCTTAGGTGGCACAGGGAAGGAAAAAGGAAAACGACACCCTACGGTAAAAGATAATGTTCTAATTGCAACCGGGGCAAAGGTACTGGGGTCAATTGTAATTGGTGAAAATTCTAAGGTTGGCGGTGGATCGGTGGTATTACATGATGTGCCCGCTAATTCTACAGTAGTTGGAATACCTGGCCGTGTCGTAGTGCAAAACGGGGAGAAGGTAAGACGTGATTTGGATCATCATAAATTGCCTGATCCTGTCTCAGATCGCTGCAACGAGTTAGAAACGGAAATACACTTATTAACTGCTGAACTAGCCAAGTTGAAAGAGGGGAATACGAATGACGATCACAATTTATAATACACTAACACGACAAAAGGAAGCTTTTATACCACTTGAAAAAGGAAAGGTCAGCATGTATGTCTGTGGCCCAACAGTGTATAACTATATTCATATTGGAAATGCTCGCCCGGCCATTGTGTTTGATTCAGTAAGAAGATACCTGGAATACAGAGGCTATGATGTAAACTATGTACTGAATTTTACCGATGTCGATGACAAAATTATTAAAGTTGCTAATGAATTAGGTGAGGAAATACCAGATTTGACTAACCGTTTTATCGATGCCTATCAAAAAGATGTCGCTGCACTTGGTGTAAAAAAGGCCACGCATAATCCACGTGTTACAGAGACAATGGATGATATTATATCCTTTGTTGAGACGCTAATTGAAAAAGGTTTTGCTTACGAAGTTGAAGGCGACGTTTATTTTAAACCACGTTCTTTTGATAATTATGGAAAACTCTCGCATCAATCAATTGATGAATTGCGCTCTGGTGCACGAATTCAAATTGGTGAGAAAAAAGAAGATCCACTTGATTTTGCCTTATGGAAAAATGCTAAGAATGAGGAAATTGCCTGGGATTCCCCTTGGGGACAGGGTAGACCCGGATGGCATATTGAATGTTCTGCAATGGCTAAGAAATACCTTGGAGAAACAATTGATATTCATGCTGGTGGTCAGGATTTAACCTTTCCCCACCATGAAAATGAAATTGCGCAATCTGAGGCAATGAATGGCCAGTCTTTTGCCAGGTACTGGATGCACAATGGATATATTAATATTGATAACGAGAAGATGTCAAAATCACTCGGTAACTTTGTATTAACCAAAGAACTAATTGAACAACACGATCCACAAATTATCCGGTTTTTCATGCTAAGTGTTCATTATCGGAATCCGATTAACTTTAGTGAAGAGTTATTGGAAGGTGCTAAAAACAGTTATGTTCGAATCAAAAACGCTTATGACAACTTAGAGCATAGAAAGAAAACAAGTACAGATTTTGATCAGGATACTGATCAATGGAAAGCCAAAATAACACAACTTAAACAAAGCTTTGAAGAGGCTATGGATGATGATTTTAATACAGCGAATGCGATTTCCGTTTTATTTGACCTGACAAAGGAAGCGAATCTTTATTTAAAGTCCAAACATACATCTACAGAAGTTATTCAGTTGTTTAAAGATGCTATATCAACTATTCTCTCTGTGTTGGGAATTCAGATTGATCAGGAGAAAGAGTTGCTGAATGCAGATATTGAAGCATTACTTCAGGAACGGATTGAGGCTCGTAAAAACCGTGATTTTAATCGTGCAGATGAAATCCGCGATACATTAAAGGACAAAGAAATCCTGTTAGAGGACACTCCTCAAGGAACTAGATGGAAAAGAGGTTAAGTGTTATGGGTATGGATGTTAAACAGCTTAAAAGTCTTGCCATGGCATACATGGGGGATGCTATTCATGAGGTGAGTGTTCGTGAACACTTGATTCGTTCCGGACAGGTAAAGCCAAACGACCTTCATAAACAGGCTGTCGCTTTTGTATCTGCAAAAGGTCAGGCAAAGGTTATCAGAAGTTGGTTAGAAGAGAAGGTTTTAACGGATGAAGAAGAACGAATTGTGGCGCGGGGCAGGAATGCTAAGTCAGGGTCAGTACCAAAAAACAGCAGTGTGCAGACATATCGTTACAGCACTGCTTTTGAGGCACTGATTGGCTATCACTATTTACAAAAGAATGAAGAACGCTTAGATCAATTGCTTAAACAAGCAATCTACTTTATCGAGGAAGGGAGTGTCTAAATTGGATCATGAAATCATTATTGGAAAGAACCCGGTATTTGAGGCTTTAAAATCGGGACGCTCTGTAAATAAAGTGCTAATCACAGAGCAATTGAACATTAATGCAAGTAAAAAGGTGAATGAATTGGCAAAGGCAGCCAATACCATCGTTCAAAAGGTACCTAAAAGTAAGCTTGATCAATTGGTAGATGGCAGTCATCAAGGAATTATTGCATACGTGGCTTCTTATCAGTATGCTGACATAGATGACTTGTTCAACGTGGCTTCAGAAAGAAATGAAGCACCATTTTTCGTTATTTTGGACGAGCTGGAGGATCCACATAATTTGGGTTCCATTTTACGTACTGCCGATGCAACAGGAGTACACGGAGTTATTATCCCTAAAAGAAGGTCTGTGGGCCTAACGGCTACCGTTGCTAAAACTTCAGCTGGCGCAATTGAGCATATTCCAGTTGCACGTGTAACCAATATTGCAAACACAATCGAGGAGCTTAAGGAGCGTAATGTGTGGGTTGTTGGAACCGCAGCAGACGGGACAGAAGATTATCGTGCACTGGATGGGACAATGCCACTTGCGTTAGTAATTGGAAATGAAGGAAAAGGGATGAGTCGCCTGGTTCAGGAAAAATGTGACTGGACAGTTAGCTTGCCGTTAAAAGGAAAGGTATCCTCGTTAAATGCATCGGTAGCTTGCAGTTTATTGCTCTATGAAGTATTCCGTAAAAGGTTTCCTTTAGGGGAATAGGTGATGGATGTACTAGTTGTAGACGGATATAACATCATAGGTGATTGGGATGAACTGAAGCGGTTAAAAGACGTTGATCTTGAACAAGCCCGCAACCGCTTAATTGAAAAAATGGCTGAATATAAGGCCTTTAGTGGTTGCCGGGTTATCATTGTTTTTGATGCATATTATGTTCCAGGTACCGTAAACAAATTCAGGGAGTATAAGGTAGAGATAATCTACACCAAAGAAAAGGAAACTGCAGACGAGAGAATTGAAAAACTTGTAAAGGAATTAAAAAATGTAGTAAATCAAGTATATGTTGCCACTTCTGATTACGCAGAACAGCGCACTATTTTTGGTAGAGGCGCATTAAGAAAATCAGCGAGAGAATTATATATTGAATTAATTGATATGGAAAGAGAAATCGAAGAAAGTGTTAAAAAGCATAAAAGGGTAAAGAAACACAGTAAGATCCCATTGAATGATGATGTATTAGAAAAATTTGAAAAATGGCGCAGGGGTAATGGGTAAAGGTGTTAAACGCCGATATAATGCGTTGTCCATCCGATTTCATGTTGACGATATGGAAATGTTTACTGTATAATAATTCTATATATTGACAGTTTTGTGTCGGGAGGTATTTTTGTGAAAATCAAGCAGCTAGAGACAGAAAGCGATCATTTAAATTTGCTTGACGATGATGCTATCATTCATTTGATCCACCAGGGTAACAGTCGTGCGCTTGATTTCTTGATTCACAAATATAAAAACCTTGTTCGAGCAAAAGCGCGCACCTACTTTTTAATTGGTGCTGACAGAGAAGATATAGTTCAAGAAGGTATGATTGGGCTTTATAAAGCTATTCGAGATTTTGATGCGGACAAGCTGTCATCGTTTAAAGCCTTTGCTGAATTGTGTATTACCAGGCAGATAATTACTGCGGTGAAGACCTCGACACGTCAAAAACATATACCGTTAAATTCTTATGTATCACTTGATAAACCAGTTTACGATGAAGAATCAGACAGAACGTTGCTTGACATTATTGCAGGGTCAAGAGCTATTGATCCACAAGAACTACTTGTCAATCGTGAAAAATACAACGATATGGAATCAAAATTGACTGAATTATTGAGCGACTTAGAAAAACAGTCGTTGAATTTATACCTGGATGGTCAATCCTATCAGGAGATTTCGGTAGAATTACAAAGACATGTAAAATCAATTGATAATGCGCTGCAACGAGTAAAGCGTAAGTTTGAACAATTGATAGAATCTCGCGAAATAACTCTGTAAACAAGTATTACGCAAGACGAGCCACTTACAGACTATTGACACATTAATTTAACAATGCTACATTAGTAGAAGTGAAAATACCCTAGTTTGGGGTGGTAGAATGAATAAAAAGGTAACGTTAGCGTGTGCAGAATGTTCGAGTAGGAATTATACAACTAATAAAAACGTATCCACAAAACCTGAGCGGCTTGAAGCCCGGAAGTACTGTAAGAATTGTGGAAAACATACACTGCATCGTGAAACTAAATAAGACGCATCCTTCGGGTATAGTTTGGGGGTCAAACCATGAAGCTTTTCCAATTTTTTAAGAACGTATCACGTGAGATGAAAAAGGTTAGCTGGCCAAAAGGGAAAGAGCTAACAAGTTATACAATTACTGTAATTGCAACTGTAGTATTTGTAGCGGTGTTTTTTGCGGTGATTGATCAACTAATTACGTTGGTATTAAATAGTTTTTAATGATATTGTTGAATAAGAAAGCTTGAGTTATGTTATAATGAAAATAAATAGCGTTTCTTTAAAAAAACCCGACATAGCGGGTTTTTTAATGTTGTAGAAATATTCACTATTTCACCTTTAGAAGATGTATAGGTTAAGGTCAGAGTTACTCAGTTCATTAGGTTTTTGATTTGGTAGATTGTTATAACCCTGCAGGGTGTAACTTCATATAAGGGAGGGAAGGGCAGCTAAGTTGTCCTGTTCAAATGGAGAAAAATTGGTACGTTGTTCATACATACTCAGGGTATGAAAACAAAGTGAGAATGAATTTAGAGAAACGCGTGGAAACAATGGGGATGGAAGACAAGATTTTTCGTGTCATTGTTCCTGAAGATGAAGAAACAGAAATCAAAAACGGCAAAAAAAAGATTGTCAAAAAGAAATTTTTCCCTGGTTATGTTTTAACAGAGATGATTATGACAGATGACTCTTGGTATGTAGTTCGTAATACACCTGGCGTAACAGGATTTGTTGGATCTAGTGGGCACGGTTCTAAACCGACCCCATTGTTGCCTGACGAAGTTGAAACGGTGTTGAAGCGTATGGGTGTTTCGGAGGCGGTTACACAACTTGATTTTGACCTGAAAGAAAGTGTACGAGTTAATGAGGGGCCGTTTGCAAACTTTACCGGTACAATTGAACATATCGATCTTGATAAACAAAAAGTGAAGGTGCATGTAAATATGTTTGGCAGAGAAACACCTGTTGAACTTGAATTCTCGCAGATTGAAAAGCTTTAATGAGGAGAATTCCCGTTTTTCTTGATCCGGTTGCGGCTCCTAACGACTAGCAAATAGTTAGTCCTGATGAACATACGTAAAGATCAACGTACTGTTCCCAGTCCTATCTATTTGTACGTCGCTAATCAGTCGCCTCCACTTTTCTTTTGTCTAGCTGCGAGGGCTAGAGACTCGAGACATAGTCAATAGACACTTCGAGTAAAAAGAGCATTACTCTACGGTCTCTTGTCTATGCTTGTCGTCTCTAAGCAAGCCCTCTTCGCTTTTCTTTTTCACTATGGCTTGCGTTTTTTTTTTGTATATGCTAAAATTCTATTGTTATTTATGTTCTCTTTATATAGAGGAAAATGGCTAATAATGAGTGGGAGGGTGAATACACCCTATTACCACATCACGGACTTTAAGGAGGTGTGTCTCGTGGCTAAAAAAGTAATTAAGATTGTAAAACTACAAATTCCAGCTGGTAAAGCAAACCCAGCGCCGCCGGTAGGACCAGCATTAGGTCAAGCAGGTGTAAATATTATGGGATTCTGTAAGGAATTTAATGCTCGTACGCAAGATGAAGCAGGTATGATTATCCCGGTTGAAATTTCGGTATTTGAAGACCGTTCATTTACGTTTATTACCAAAACTCCACCCGCTGCAACATTGTTGAAGAAAGCAGCAGGTATCGAATCGGGTTCTGGTGAACCTAACCGCAACAAAGTCGCTACTGTTAAACGCGATAAAGTTAAAGAAATTGCGGAAACAAAAATGCCTGACTTAAACGCCGCTGATGTAGAAGCAGCGATGCGCATGGTAGAAGGAACTGCACGTAGCATGGGTATTACAATCGAAGACTAATACCTTTACGCTTTTTAGATACGAGCTGGGTTGCGATAGTGGGATTCCATTTCTCGCAACCTTTTTCGTGAAAAAGCGAAGTTATTAAAGTCTGGGTATGCTTTATAAAAGGTGTTCTTTGCTTTTTATAAGTGGGAGGTATTACCGCTATAACCACAATCGAGGAGGAAACAAAATGGCTAAAAAAGGTAAAAATTATCAAGAATCTCTGAAGCTTGTTGACCGTACTAAATCTTATGATGTTAAGGAAGCTATCACATTGCTTAAAGAAGCTTCTCGTGCAAAATTTGATGAAACAGTAGAAGCAGCTTTTCGTCTGGGTGTTGACCCTAAGAAAGCTGACCAACAAATTCGTGGGGCTATGGTATTACCACACGGAACTGGTAAAACTCAACGTGTACTTGTATTCGCTAAGGGTGAAAAGGCTAAAGAAGCAGAAGCGGCAGGAGCTGATTTTGTTGGAGATCAGGAAATGATTAACAAAATTAACCAAGGTTGGTTTGATTTTGACGTAATCGTTGCTACTCCAGATATGATGGCTGAGGTAGGTAAATTAGGTCGTGTTTTAGGACCAAAAGGACTTATGCCTAACCCTAAAACTGGTACAGTAACATTTGAGGTTGAAAAAGCAGTTAACGATATTAAAGCTGGTAAAGTTGAGTATCGTATTGATAAATCGGCAAACATTCACGTTCCAATCGGAAAAATTTCTTTCGATGATGCAAAACTTATCGAGAACTTTGTAGCAATCACAGAAACACTTGTAAAAGTTAAACCACAAGCTTCAAAAGGTGTTTACATGCGCAATGTATCTGTAACGTCTACCATGGGACCTGGTGTAAAAGTTGATGTTTCAGATTATACGCGTCGTTAAATTTCTTGTTCAATAGGGCTTGACTTTTAATAGACGATTCGATATACTATGTTTTGATATAAATATGAATACGTTGTACCGTAGACAGCAGGTGCGAGAGATCGCTTAATTTCCTGCCGAGGTGTTTAAAAGCAAATGATTTATTCATTTGTTATAAAAAACCTCCATGTCTTCATGGAGGTTTTTCTTATCTTAGACACTAAGTTATGTTTAGTTACAGTGGAACATCCGGTCCGGTTGGGAAGCTTGTGCTTTTCTCTTTTCGGTATACTTATTTTACTAGGAGGTGGAACAATGTCAAATGTTATTGATGCAAAAAAACAGGTAGTTCAGGAAATTGCTGATAAATTCCAAAATAGCCAATCAACTGTACTTGTTAATTATCGCGGCCTTGATGTTGCTGCGGTTACAGAACTTCGTAAACAGCTTCGAGAGGAAAACATCGACTTCAAAGTGTACAAAAACACAATGACACGTCGTGCTGTTGAACAAGCAGAGCTAAATGAATTAAGCGATTCGCTAATTGGGCCTACTGCTATCGCATTTAGTAAAGATGATGTTATTGCACCAGCTAAGATTTTGAGTAAATTTGCGAAGTCTCACAAAGAACTTGAAATTAAAGGTGGCGTAATTGAAGGTAAAATAGCATCACTTGAACAACTGAACGAACTTGCAGAATTGCCAAATTACGACGGTCTAGTATCTATGCTTTTAAGTGTGCTTCAAGCACCTATTCGCAACTTGGCTTACGCAACAAAAGCTATCGCAGAACAAAAGGAAGAGCAAGGAGCATAATATTGCTTCAACGCGATTTTGTGTTTTAAATCTAAATTACATGTAAAATAGGAGGAAATAAAATGACTAAAGAACAAATTATTGAAGCAGTTAAAGAAATGTCAGTTTTAGAATTAAACGATCTTGTTAAGGCTATCGAGGAAGAATTCGGCGTAACAGCGGCAGCACCAGTTGCAGCAGCAGGTGGAGCTGGAGCGGAAGAAGCTGAAGAACAAACTGAATTTGATGTAGTACTTACAAGTGCTGGAGCATCAAAAATTAAAGTTGTTAAAGCAGTACGTGAGATCACTGGTCTTGGTCTTAAAGACGCAAAAGACTTAGTTGATAACGCACCTAAAGCTATTAAAGAAGCTGTATCTAAAGACGACGCTGAAGAAGTTAAAGGTAAACTTGAAGAAGCGGGCGCATCAGTAGAAGTTAAGTAATTGTATATGGGGAGCTCGTCGTTATACGGCGGGCTCTCAATATTATCTTCTGTAATATAAAACACAACAAAGTAGGTGCTGGAATGTCCGAGCATTACTTTTCACAAAAACCCCAATCTAAAAGTTCACCCAAGACATGGAGCTATCAGTTACGAGAAAAAGAGTATACATTTACTAGTGACTATGGTGTTTTTTCCAAAAATGAAATTGATTATGGTTCACGGTTGTTAATAGACCATTTTGTGGAACCAAATAAATCTGGTAGCGTGCTAGACCTTGGCTGTGGCTATGGTCCAATAGGTATTACTATAGCAGATACGTATCCGGATCGAAAAGTGGTTTTCGCTGATGTCAACGAGAGAGCAATTAAGCTTGCTGAACAAAACGCGGAACAAAATAAGGTAAGAAATACGGAGTTTGTAAAGAGCGATCGTTTTTCAAACCTAGCCGACTATACATTTGCATCAATCGTTACGAACCCTCCGATCAGAGCTGGCAAACAGGTTGTTCATGCTATGATAGAAGAAAGCAGGCGGGTATTAGATGAAAGTGGTGAATTTTGGATAGTTATTCAAAAAAAGCAAGGTGCCCCTTCAGCTAAAGAAAAGGTAACAAGTGTATTTGGGAATGTGGAAGTCGTTGCAAAAGATAAAGGATACTTTCTATTTAGAGCCATTAATATTTGACCTTGCAAATTACTTATGATAACATAATAAAATGCTAAGATGGACTTTCTTTGTCAAGAAGAATTTTCATTATATAAGAAACGTATATTTCATCGGTATTCGGAGACAATGGTAAAGAAAAAAACTAAATACACATAAGGTTTTTTCTAGAAAAACCTTTTTTCTTTTTACTTAAGTTAGAAAGAAATAACTAGATCAATTGTGGAAGAATCCTACTTAAACAGTTGATTTTTTGTGCCGATGAAGGATTGTGCCATAAAAGTATGATCTTTACTTTCCGTAAGGTTTAAAAGAGAAAGACTTGTGATTATTTATATTACAAGTTTGTTCAGTATGTGTATAGGGATAGATTGCTTTGCCAAACTAGAGTTCAAAGCAATACATCACATGACATTGTTAAGATCTGAAAAACATTACTAATATATTACTATAACTTTAGTGTGTTTTTCTAATATAATAATCATTTTTCAGCAATGTACCCTGTAAAGGGGAAGGTTGAAGAATGCTTGATTTGAGGGGTGAAGCAGTTGACAGGTCAACTAGTTCAGTATGGACGGCACCGCCAACGCAGAAGTTACGCGCGTATTAGCGAGGTGTTAGAATTACCAAATCTAATCGAAATTCAAACCGCTTCTTATCAGTGGTTTTTAGAAGAAGGTTTGAAAGAAATGTTCAAAGACATTTCACCAATTGAAGATTTTACAGGTAATCTATCACTAGAATTTGTTGATTATAGTTTAGAGGATCCAAAGTATCCTGTAGCTGAATCAAAGGATCGAGACGTTACGTATAATGCTCCACTTCGCGTGAAGGTTCGTTTAATAAACAATGAAACTGGTGAAGTGAAGGAACAAGAAGTGTTTATGGGAGACTTTCCTCTTATGACAGACACAGGGACATTTGTTATTAATGGAGCCGAGCGTGTTATCGTATCGCAACTCGTTCGTTCGCCTAGTGTTTATTATAATGAAAAAATCGATAAAAACGGTAAGCGTGGTGTTACTGCAACCGTGATTCCAAACCGTGGAGCATGGCTTGAATTTGAAACAGATGCTAAAGACGTTGCTTATGTCCGTATCGATCGAACACGTAAATTACCTATCACAGTACTTCTGCGTGCTCTCGGCTTTAGTACAGATCAAGAAATTATTGATTTGCTAGGCGAAAATGAATACTTAAAAAACACCTTAGACAAAGACAATACAGAAACTACTGAAAAAGCATTATTGGAAATTTATGAGCGACTTCGTCCAGGAGAACCGCCTACCGTTGAAAATGCTAAAAACCTGTTAGTTTCACGTTTCTTTGATCCTAAGCGATACGACTTAGCTCGTGTTGGTCGTTATAAAATGAATAAAAAGTTAAATATTAAAAACCGTTTGTTTAACCAGGTGCTTGCTGAACCGATTGTCGATAAGGAAACTGGTGAGGTTCTTGCACAAAAAGGTGATAAATTAGAACGTAGATTATTAAATAAGATTATTCCGTACTTGGAGCAAGAAGAGGATAAAGTTGGCGGGCACGAAGTTGAGCTGCAAGAGGGTGTTATAGATAACCCTATCAAGCTACAAACAATTAAAATTGTTGATCCTACCGACCCAAGTGGAGAACGTGTATTGAATGTAACAGGAAACGCAAATGTAGATAAGAAGATTAAGAACATAACACCAGCCGACATTTTATCGTCTGTTAGTTATTTCTTTAACTTACTACATCGCGTAGGGGATACTGATGATATTGACCATTTAGGTAATCGTCGCTTACGTTCAGTTGGGGAATTATTGCAAAATCAATTCCGTATTGGGCTATCCAGGATGGAACGTGTTGTTCGTGAACGTATGTCAATTCAGGACACTTCAAGCGTTACACCACAACAACTAATAAATATTCGTCCGGTAATTGCTTCAATAAAAGAGTTTTTTGGAAGTTCACAGCTTTCGCAGTTTATGGATCAAACAAACCCATTGGCAGAGCTAACACACAAGCGTCGTCTATCTGCCTTAGGACCAGGTGGTTTAACGCGTGAACGTGCTGGATTTGAAGTGCGAGACGTTCATTACTCACATTATGGTCGTATGTGTCCGATTGAAACGCCTGAGGGACCAAACATCGGACTGATCAACTCGCTATCAAGCTATGCAAAAGTTAATGCATTTGGCTTTATTGAAACACCATATCGTCGGGTTGATCCTGACACGGGATTAGTAACAGCCCAAATTGATTATTTGACAGCTGATGAAGAAGATAATTATGTGGTTGCACAGGCTAATGCTAGGTTAGATGAAACTGGTCACTTTATTGATGATGAAGTAATTTCACGTTTCCGCGGGGAAAACACTGCTGTACCACGAGTAAACGTTGATTATATGGATGTATCACCTAAGCAGGTTGTTTCAGCTGCAACGGCTTGTATTCCATTTTTAGAGAACGATGACTCCAACCGTGCATTGATGGGTGCTAACATGCAACGACAAGCAGTTCCATTAATGCAACCAGAAGCTCCAATTGTTGGAACAGGAATGGAATACGTTTCTGGTAAGGATTCAGGGGCTGCCGTTATCTGTCAAAACCCAGGTATTGTGGAGCATGTTGAAGCAAAAGAGGTTCACATCCGTCGAATATCTGAAGTGGACGGTAAAGAGGTAAAAGGCGATCTAGAACAATATCGCTTACAAAAATATATACGTTCTAACCAAGGTACTTGTTATAATCAACGGCCAATCGTAAGTAAAGGTGACCGTGTAACAAAAGGCGAAATCCTTGCTGATGGACCATCAATGGAAGACGGCGAACTAGCACTAGGCCGCAACGTTCTTGTTGGTTTCATGACATGGGAAGGGTATAACTATGAAGATGCGATTATCATGAGCGAACGATTGGTGAAAGATGATGTATATACTTCGATCCATATTGAAGAATACGAATCAGAAGCCCGTGATACAAAGCTTGGACCTGAAGAAATCACACGTGATATTCCAAATGTTGGGGAAGAAGCATTGAAGGATCTTAACGAACAGGGAATTATACGTGTTGGTGCAGAAGTAACTGATGGTGATATTTTAGTTGGAAAAGTAACACCAAAAGGGGTTACCGAGTTATCTGCAGAAGAAAGGTTATTGCATGCTATCTTTGGCGAAAAAGCCCGTGAAGTCCGTGATACGTCTCTTCGTGTGCCGCATGGCGCAGGAGGAATTGTCTTAGATGTTAAGATCTTCAATCGTGAAGATGGAGATGAGCTGCCACCAGGTGTGAATCAGCTAGTTCGTGCTTATATTGTGCAAAAGCGTAAAATACACGAAGGTGACAAAATGGCTGGACGTCATGGTAACAAAGGTGTTATTTCAAAAATATTACCTGAAGAAGACATGCCGTTTATGCCAGATGGAACTCCAGTTGATATTATGCTTAACCCACTTGGGGTACCATCACGAATGAACATCGGACAAGTGTTTGAGTTACACTTAGGAATGGCTGCACGCGCATTGGGCATACATGTTGCAACTCCTGTATTTGATGGTGCAGGTGAAGAAGATGTATGGGAAACACTGCAAGAAGCAGGCATGCCAAAAGATGCGAAAACAATCTTGTATGACGGAAGATCCGGTGAACCATTTGATAACCGTATATCTGTAGGTGTCATGTATATGATCAAACTTGCACACATGGTAGATGATAAGCTTCACGCACGTTCAACAGGACCATATTCATTAGTTACGCAACAACCACTTGGTGGTAAAGCACAATTTGGTGGACAGCGTTTTGGTGAAATGGAAGTATGGGCTCTTGAAGCATATGGTGCAGCATACACTTTACAAGAAATTCTTACTGTTAAATCAGATGACATCGTTGGTCGTGTGAAGACGTATGAAGCTATTGTGAAAGGCGACAATGTTCCGGAGCCAGGAGTTCCAGAATCATTTAAAGTATTAATTAAAGAGCTTCAAAGTCTTGGTTTAGATGTGAAAATGTTATCAAGTGATGAAAAAGAAATAGAGTTACGTGAGTTAGAGGAAGAAGAAACAGAAGCGGCAAGCAAACTTAACTTAGAAATAGAAGAAAAGTAATAGAAGCAATGGAGCGTTAATCTCTGTAAAATGGCAAGTTTTATAGAGGATAACATCTCCGGCTTTATCATATTATTCTGTTCACCGAAAGTGCAGCTTAAGAAATACCTCGTCATCTATCATTTAAGACAAAGTTAGTGGCGGGTTATTTCTAATAAATGGTAAATTCGGACACTAAAAGGGAGGTTGGCCCCTTGCTAGATGTAAATAACTTTGAGTATATGAAAATCGGTTTAGCTTCACCAGAAAAAATTCGCTCGTGGTCATACGGCGAGGTAAAGAAACCTGAAACTATTAACTACCGTACATTAAAACCAGAGAAAGACGGCTTATTCTGTGAGCGTATTTTCGGACCACAAAAGGACTGGGAATGTCATTGCGGTAAGTACAAACGTGTACGTTATAAAGGCGTTGTCTGTGATCGATGTGGAGTGGAAGTTACAAAAGCGAAAGTGCGGCGTGAACGTATGGGTCATCTTGAGCTCGCAGCTCCAGTTTCACACATTTGGTATTTTAAAGGGATTCCAAGTAGAATGGGACTTGTTTTAGACATGTCTCCACGTGCATTGGAAGAGGTTATCTATTTTGCGGCGTATATCGTTACGGAATCAGGTAATACCCCTCTTGAGAAAAAACAGTTGCTATCAGAAAAAGAATACCGCGCATATTACGATAAATACGGTAAATCCTTTAAAGCTCAAATGGGTGCTGAAGCAATTCGTAAACTTCTACATGATATCGACCTTGAAAAAGAGGTTGTTGGATTAAAAGAAGAATTAAAGACTGCAAAGGGACAACGAAGAACACGTGCAATCAAGCGCTTAGAAGTATTAGAATCATTCCGTAATTCTGGTAATGATACTTCATGGATGGTACTTGATGTGTTACCAGTTATACCTCCGGAAATTCGTCCGATGGTACAGCTCGATGGTGGGCGTTTTGCAACGTCTGATCTTAATGATCTTTATAGACGTGTTATTAACCGCAACAATCGTTTGAAGCGCTTATTGGATTTGGGTGCTCCAAGCATTATTGTGCAAAACGAAAAACGTATGTTACAAGAAGCTGTTGATGCTTTAATAGATAATGGTCGTCGAGGACGTCCGGTAACAGGTCCGGGAAATAGACCATTAAAGTCACTTTCACACATGCTGAAAGGGAAACAAGGTCGTTTCCGTCAGAATCTATTGGGTAAACGTGTTGACTATTCTGGCCGTTCCGTTATCGTTGTAGGACCAAGCTTGAAAATGTATCAGTGTGGACTGCCAAAAGAAATGGCGCTTGAATTATTCAAACCATTTGTAATGAAAGAATTGGTAGGACGTGGATTAGCGCACAATATTAAGTCTGCTAAACGTAAAATTGAACGTGTTCATCCAGAGGTGTGGGATGTTTTAGAAGAAGTAATTCGTGAGCATCCAGTTTTATTAAACCGTGCACCTACATTGCATAGATTAGGTATTCAGGCATTTGAACCAACATTAGTAGAAGGCCGTGCAATTCGTTTGCACCCACTAGTTTGTACAGCATATAACGCTGACTTCGATGGTGACCAAATGGCTGTACACGTACCATTATCTGCAGAAGCGCAAGCTGAAGCACGTATTTTAATGTTAGCTGCTCAAAATATACTAAATCCAAAAGATGGTAAGCCAGTTGTTACGCCATCACAGGATATGGTTTTGGGTAACTATTATTTGACATTGGAACGCGAAAAAGCTGTTGGTGAAGGTAGTGTCTTTAAGGATACAAGCGAAGCATTAATTGCATACCAAAATGGTTATGTTCATCTTCATACTAGAGTTGCTGTTCAAGCAAGTAGCTTAAACAACAAAACTTTTACGGAAGAACAGCAAAACCAACTATTGCTAACCACGGTAGGAAAGTTAATTTTTAATGAGATTTTACCAGAGTCATTCCCTTATATTAATGAACCAACTAAAAGTAATCTTGAGGTTCGTACACCGCCCCATTACTTTGTTGAAAAGGGAACTAACATTAAAGAAGAAATCCAAAAACGCGACACTATTTTACCGTTTAAAAAAGGTATTTTAGGGGATATAATCGCAGAGGTATTTAAACGATTTAAAATCAGCGAGACTTCTAAAATGCTTGACCGCATGAAGGATCTTGGCTTTAGTTACTCAACAAAAGCTGGTATGACAGTTGGTATTTCCGACATTGTGGTACTAAAGGAAAAAGAAGTAATCGTTGAGGAATCACAGATAAAAGTTGATAATGTTCAGAAGCAATTCCGTAGAGGTCTTATAACAGAAGAAGAACGTTATGACCGAGTGATTGCTATATGGTCACAAGCAAAAGACGATATTCAGTCTAAATTGATGAAATCCCTTAACCCGAGAAACCCTATCTTTATGATGAGTGACTCTGGAGCACGGGGTAACGCATCTAACTTTACACAGCTTGCTGGTATGCGTGGACTAATGGCTAACCCGGCTGGACGTATTATCGAGTTACCGATTAAATCAAGCTTCCGTGAAGGCTTAACTGTACTTGAGTACTTTATTTCTACTCACGGTGCTCGTAAAGGTCTTGCCGATACAGCACTTAAGACAGCTGACTCAGGTTACCTAACTCGTCGTTTGGTTGACGTTGCACAGGATGTTATTGTTCGCGATGCAGATTGTGGTACAGATAGAGGACTAAAAGTTTCTGCAATTAGAGACGGCGCGGAATTGATTGAACCACTGATTGACCGCTTGATTGGTCGTACTATATTTGAAACTGTTCGCCACCCAGAGACAGGCGAAGTGATTATAGAAGATGACAACGTGATTTCAGAAGATCAGGCAAAAACTATTGTTGACTCTGGAATTGAGGAAGTAACAATACGTTCTGCATTCACTTGTAATACGAAGCACGGCGTATGTCAGAAATGTTACGGACGTAACCTTGCAACAGGTGATGAAGTTGAAGTAGGAGAAGCAGTAGGTATTATTGCTGCTCAATCTATCGGTGAGCCTGGTACACAGTTAACCATGCGTACTTTCCACACAGGTGGAGTTGCCGGAGACGATATCACACAAGGTTTACCGCGTATCCAAGAGATATTTGAAGCGCGTCACCCTAAGGGTCAGGCTATTATTAGTGAACTTCAGGGTACCGTACATGAAATTAAAGAAGTTAAAGATAAGCAGGAGATCATTGTTCAGGGTGAAGTTGAGCAACGGGCGTATGCAGTTCCGTACAATGCCCGAGTCAAAGTAGCTGAAGGCGATAAAGTTATCGCTGGGCAAGCACTAACTGAAGGCTCTATTGATCCAAAAGAGCTTCTTCAAGTGCAAGGCGTTGATGGAGTGCAAACCTATCTACTACGTGAAGTTCAACGTGTATACCGCATGCAAGGTGTGGAAATCGGTGATAAGCACGTCGAGGTTATGGTTCGCCAGATGCTACGTAAAGTACGTGTAGTTGAATCAGGAGATACAGCTGTTCTTCCAGGATCATTACTGGAGATCCATCAATTTAAGGAAGCAAACCACAGTATCATAGTTGATGGAAAGCAGCCTGCTGTAGGTAAACCGGTATTACTTGGTATTACAAAAGCATCTCTTGAAACAGATTCATTCTTATCAGCAGCCTCGTTCCAGGAAACAACACGCGTCCTAACAGATGCAGCGATAAAAGGTAAACGAGATGAACTGTTAGGTTTGAAAGAAAATGTTATTATTGGTAAACTTGTTCCTGCTGGTACGGGAATGCAACGCTACCGTAAAATTGAAGCTTCATTAGACGATTTACAAGAAAAAGCAGATGAAAATCAAGAAGCAGAAACTGAAACAGTAAACTAAATTAAAGTTAAACAAGTGTTGTAATGATCAGAAGCACATAAATAGTAAAATTTGAGTTGACATAAAAAAACTGGGATGATACTATATTCAGGGTGCTTCTGATTATACTTGTTGCTTTGGAGGATATATGAATGTCTTATGAAAAAGTAACCCAAGGACAGTCACGTCTAATAATCGGAACGAAGCAAACACTTAAAGCCATGAAAAATGGACATGTAAGTGAAGTGTTTCTTGCTGATGACGCTGATAAACAACTAACTCAAAAGGTAGCTGATTTAGCAAAAGAGCTAGACATTATGTGTCACCACGTAGATTCCATGAAAAAGCTAGGAACCGCTTGTGGCATTGACGTTGGCGCATCTACTGTAGCAATTAAAAAAAATTAGTTTTGGCGGTGAAATATCGCGAAGGCTTTGTTTTTTGCTAAATGATGAACCACCTGGATATGTGGTATTACAGGATGGATTTATTACGGTGGTTGTTAGTCGTTATTTTTACCAGTAATTTTGTAAATAAGAAGGGAGGATAATCAAATGCCTACTATAAATCAACTTGTACGTAAAGGCCGTGTAAACAAACCAAGAAAGTCTGACTCTCCAGCACTTAATAGAGGGTACAACAGCTTTAAAAAGAAATTCACGAATGAAAACTCACCACAAAAACGTGGCGTGTGCACTCGTGTTGGTACACTAACACCTAAGAAGCCAAACTCTGCACTTCGTAAATACGCACGTGTACGTTTGTCAAACAACATGGAAGTAACAGCATATATTCCTGGGATTGGACACAATCTACAAGAACACAGTGTTGTATTGATCCGTGGTGGACGTGTAAAGGATTTACCAGGTGTTCGCTACCATGTTATACGTGGAGCTTTAGACACTGCTGGTGTTCAAGGACGCGCTCAAGGCCGTTCAAAATACGGTACAAAACGCCCTAAAAAGTAAAGAAAAGTTTCAGCGCCCATAAAGCAGTTTAGCTGCGGTGCATGAGCAACAAAGGTTAATCACTACCATTCAGAGAAAGGAGGAGGACATATGCCACGTAAAGGACCAATACCTAAACGCGATGTCTTGCCGGATCCACTTTATAATTCAAAACTAGTTACTCGTTTAATCAACCAAATCATGATTGACGGGAAACGAGGAAAAGCGCAAAAAATTCTTTATAATGCATTTACACTAATTGCAGAACGTAGTGGACAAAACGCAATGGAAGTTTTTGAACAAGCAATGAAAAACGTAATGCCAGTATTAGAAGTACGCGCACGTCGTGTTGGTGGATCAAACTACCAAGTACCGATGGAGGTTCGCCCAGAACGTCGCCAAGCACTTGGCCTGCGCTATGTTGTGAATTATTCACGACTACGCGGAGAAAAGACAATGGAAGAACGCCTTGCTAACGAAATTCTAGATGCTTCAAACAACACTGGAGCTGCTGTTAAGAAGAGAGAAGAAATGCACAAAATGGCGGAAGCAAATAAAGCATTCGCTCACTACCGCTGGTAGGATAAAACAAATAACATTTTCTTAGGAAGGAGAAGAATACATGGCTAGAGATTTCTCCTTGGAAAAGACACGCAATATTGGTATTATGGCGCATATTGATGCAGGTAAAACCACTACTACTGAGCGTATTCTTTTCTATACAGGACGTATTCATAAAATTGGTGAAACCCATGAAGGTGCCTCTCAAATGGACTGGATGGAGCAAGAGCAGGAGCGTGGAATCACAATTACGTCTGCTGCAACTACTGCTGCATGGAAAGAGCACCGTATAAACATCATTGATACACCAGGACACGTGGACTTCACAGTTGAAGTAGAACGTTCATTACGTGTACTTGATGGAGCGGTAACAGTACTTGATGCACAATCAGGTGTAGAACCACAAACAGAAACAGTGTGGCGCCAAGCTACAACATACGGCGTACCTCGTCTTGTGTTTATTAACAAAATGGATAAACTTGGTGCAGACTTCATGTATTCCACAGGAACTCTCACTGAACGTTTAGGTGCAAATGCACACCCGGTTCAATTACCGATAGGTGCTGAAGATGACTTTGAGGGAATTATTGATCTTGTTACAATGACTGCTTTTTATTATGAAGATGACTTGGGAACTCGCGCTGAAACACGTGAAATCCCTGCTGATTTATTAGAACAAGCACAAGAGTTACGTGCAGGATTGATTGAAGCAGTTTCTGAACTAGATGAAACTTTAATGATGAAGTTCCTTGAAGGTGAAGAGGTTTCAAACGATGAGCTTAAAAAAGCAATTCGTGAAGCTACCTTGAATGTTGAGTTTTACCCAGTATTTTGTGGGTCAGCATTTAAAAACAAAGGTGTTCAATTAATGCTTGATGGTGTTATTGATTACTTGCCTGCACCAACTGATGTACCACCAATCGAAGGTATCATACCAGGTACTGAAGAAAAAGTGGAACGTAAAGCTGATGACAGTGCTCCTTTCTCTGCGCTAGCATTTAAAGTAATGACAGACCCATTCGTTGGTAAGTTAACATTCTTCCGGGTATATTCTGGAACTTTAGATTCTGGTTCATATGTAAGAAACTCTGTAAAAGATAAGCGCGAGCGTGTTGGGCGAATCCTACAGATGCATGCGAATTCTCGTCAAGAGATTTCAACTGTTTATTCTGGTGAGATAGCTGCAGCGGTTGGCTTAAAAGATACTACTACAGGGGATACACTTTGTGATGAGAAAGAACTTGTTATCCTAGAAGCTATGGACTTCCCAGAACCGGTTATCGGTGTAGCTATTGAACCTAAAACAAAAGCTGACCAAGACAAAATGTCAATTGCTTTAGGGAAACTCGCTGAAGAAGATCCTACTTTCAGAACTGAAACTAACGTAGAAACTGGTCAAACAATTATTTCTGGTATGGGCGAGCTTCACTTAGACATTATTGTTGATCGTTTGAGACGTGAATTCAAGGTAGATGCAAACGTGGGTGCACCACAGGTTGCTTATCGTGAAACGTTCCGTGGATCTGCTGAAGTCGAAGGTAAATTTGTTCGTCAGTCAGGTGGACGTGGACAGTACGGACACGTTTGGGTTAAATTTGAGCCAAACGAAGAAGGTGCTGGATTTGAATTCCAAAACAAAGTTGTCGGTGGTTCAGTACCAAGAGAATACATTGGTTCAGTTGAAGCCGGTATTAAAGAAGCGACACAAAATGGTGTATTAGCTGGTTATCCATTAATAGATATCAAAGCGACACTATATGATGGTAGCTATCATGATGTTGACTCGAACGAGATGGCATTTAAAATAGCAGGATCAATGGCACTTAAGGCTGCAAAAACAAAATGTAAAGCAGTTCTTCTTGAGCCACTTGAAAGAGTAGAAATCGTAATTCCAGAAGAATACATGGGAGATATCATGGGAGATGTAACATCTCGTCGTGGCCGTGTAGAGGGTATGGAAGCGCGTGGACCTGCTCAAGTAATTAAAGCATTTGTACCGCTATCTGAAATGTTTGGTTACGCAACAGCATTGCGTTCAAACACACAGGGCCGTGGAACATTTACAATGCACTTTGATCATTATGAAGAAGTGCCAAAAAGCATTTCTGAAGAAATTATCAAAAAAAATGCTGGTGAATAATTGATTTTTCAAAGATTCTCAAGTATAACTCTAATTATAGGCTAAGAAATTAGCGCTGTATGAATCTAAAATTTACTTTTATTTATTTGAAGGAGGAACTATAAATGGCTAAAGAAAAATTTGACCGCTCGAAAGCCCATGTAAACATTGGTACTATTGGACACGTTGACCATGGTAAAACAACATTAACAGCTGCAATCTCAATTGTAATGCACAAGAAATCTGGTAAAGGTACAGTAATGGCTTATGACCAAATTGATGGTGCTCCAGAGGAAAAAGAACGTGGAATTACAATCTCCACTTCACACGTTGAGTACGAAACAGATGCTCGTCACTATGCGCACGTTGACTGTCCAGGTCACGCTGACTATGTTAAAAACATGATCACTGGTGCTGCACAAATGGACGGCGCTATCTTAGTAGTATCATCTGCAGATGGTCCAATGCCACAAACTCGTGAGCACATCTTGCTTTCACGTAATGTTGGTGTTCCGTCAATCGTAGTATTCCTTAACAAAACTGACATGGTAGATGACGAAGAACTTCTTGAACTAGTAGAAATGGAAGTACGTGATCTATTAACTGAGTATGACTTCCCTGGTGATGACGTTCCAGTTATTAAAGGTTCTGCTTTGAAGGCAATCGAAGGCGTTGAAGAATACGAAGCAAAAATCATTGAATTGATGGATGCTGTTGATGAGTATATTCCAACTCCTGAACGTGATACTGACAAACCATTCATGATGCCTGTTGAGGATGTTTTCTCAATTACAGGCCGTGGTACAGTTGCAACGGGTCGTGTTGAGCGTGGTGTAGTTAGAGTCGGTGATGATGTTGAAATTATCGGACTTAACGAAGGACCAGCTAAAACAACTGTAACTGGTGTTGAAATGTTCCGTAAGCTTCTTGATTATGCTGAAGCTGGTGATAACATTGGTGCACTACTACGTGGTGTATCCCGTGATGATATCGGACGTGGTCAAGTACTTGCTAAGCCAGGTACAATCACTCCACATACAACCTTTAAATCTGAAGTTTACGTATTATCAAAAGAAGAAGGTGGACGTCATACTCCATTCTTCGGAAACTATCGTCCGCAGTTCTATTTCCGTACTACTGACGTAACTGGCGTAATCCAGTTACCAGAGGGCGTTGAAATGGTTATGCCTGGCGATAACATTGAAATGAGTGTAGAACTTATTTCACCAATCGCAATTGAAGACGGTACACGTTTCTCTATCCGTGAGGGTGGACGTACAGTTGGATCTGGCGTTGTATCAAATATCCAAAAGTAAGTTATAGATAAAAAAGCAGGTAGCGTGACGACGCTACCTGCTTTTTTTAATGGGTAAGTACAACTAGCTTTCTCGTCGCAAATCTTGATGATAATCCGACTGTTTCTAAAAATCGAGCATCAACCGGAAGAAATCGAGCACCAAATCAAAATTTCGAGCATCGATCAGTAGAAATCGAGCACCAAATGTTCAGTGCTCGACTTTCATACAACAATGCTCGAATTCTGCAATATGCTGCTCGAATTTTAATCACCAAACTCGAGTGAATACTAAGTCGCTACTTCTAAGCAACACGTTTAGAAAGGTGCTTTCTAAACGTGTTAATCATCACTTATTTTCATTTACTAAAACAAGTCCCAAAAAAATATGCCTAACCTCTTGCATTCTATTAAAAAACTTTGTATAATACATAGATGTGCGAATACGTTATTTAAAAAATGTATTGCATCGGCCGCGTTTATTCTATATAATGAGAATGTTGGTCATAAAAGGCGATGAAGTGAAAGGTTGTTGATACACCCGGCCCCTTTGCCATGGCGGGTGATTGAGAAATTTTCACGGAGAATGTCTATTAGAAAATGGACGAAAAGGAGGGAAAATAATGGCAAAAGAGAAGATTAGAATTCGTTTAAAGGCTTATGATCACCGTATTCTAGATCAATCAGCTGAGAAGATTGTAGAGACAGCTAAGCGTTCTGGTGCTAATGTTTCAGGACCTATTCCACTGCCTACTGAAAAATCTATTTATACTGTATTACGTGCGGTGCACAAATACAAAGATTCTCGCGAGCAATTCGAAATGCGTACACATAAGCGTTTAATCGACATTGTTGATCCAACACCGCAGACTGTTGATTCGTTAATGCGTCTTGACTTACCGTCGGGTGTGGATATTGAAATCAAATTATAAAAATAATGTATTTACTATAGGAGGTGTAACGGATGACGAAAGCAATCTTAGGTCGTAAAATCGGCATGACTCAATTATTTTCTGAAAACGGTGAACTGGTTCCAGTAACTGTAATCCAAGCTGAGGCTAACGTGGTTTTACAAAAAAGAACTTTAGAGAATGATGGTTATGAAGCAATTCAACTTGGTTTTGCAGAAGCAAAAGGCAAGCACGTCAATAAAGCTAAGCAAGGTCATGCTGAAAAAGCAAGCACTAGCACTAAGCGCTACGTTCGTGAATTCCGTGACGCGAAACTTGATGAGTATGAAGTAGGTCAAGAAGTAAGCGTTGATGTTTTCAAAGCAGGCGACAAAATTGATGTATCTGGTAAATCAAAAGGTAAAGGATTCCAAGGGGCGATTAAACGCCACAATTTCCATCGTGGTCCAATGTCACACGGTTCCCACTTCCACAGATCTCCAGGTTCATTAGGCGCAGTTGACCCAATGCGGGTTTTCAAAGGTAAAAAAATGCCAGGTCACATGGGTAGCGAAAACGTAACTATCCAAAACCTAGAGGTAGTCAATGTTGACACCGAACGCAACCTTCTATTAATTAAAGGTAACGTTCCTGGTGCAAAAAAATCATTCGTGAAAATTACGAGTGCAATAAAGGCTAACTAATCACATAAACGAAGGGAGGATATGTCATGCCTAAAGTAGCACTATTAAAACAAGATGGTTCACAAGCTGGAGAAGTAGAATTGAATGATTCTGTATTTGGTATTGAGCCAAATGAACATGTATTACATGATGCGGTAGTTATGCAACGTGCATCTATGCGTCAAGGTACACACGCAGTTAAAAATCGTTCCGATGTACGTGGCGGTGGTCGTAAACCATGGCGTCAAAAGGGTACTGGTCGTGCTCGTCAAGGTACGATTCGTGCACCACAATGGGTTGGTGGCGGAGTAGTATTCGGACCTACACCACGCAGCTACAGCTATAAGCTTCCAAAAAAAGTTCGTCGTTTAGCACTTCAATCAGCTTATTCTTCTAAAGTAAAAGAGGATAACTTAGTTGTTTTAGAAAGTTTAGCAATTAACGCTCCTAAAACGAAGGAAGTAGTAAGTTTGCTTGCGGCACTTAACGTTGATACAAAAGTGTTAATCGTAACAGCAGATAAAGATGAGAACGTAATTCGTTCTGCAAATAACCTTCAATCAGTAAAAGTACTTACTGTTGAACAGGTTAACGTCTTAGACTTGCTTTTGCATGACAAGCTGATCTTAACGAAGGATGCAGCTGAAAAAGCAGGGGAGGTGCTTGCATAATGAAAGATCCACGTGATATTATTAAGCGCCCTGTCATTACAGAAAACACTGCTGATTTAATGTCAGACAGAAAATATACTTTCGAAGTATACCCAAAAGCAAATAGAACAGAGATCAAAGATGCTGTTGAATTAGTTTTTGGTGTTAAAGTCATAAAAGTAAATACAATGAATCTAAAAGGTAAGTTCAAGCGCATGGGTCGTTACGGCGGATACCGTTCCGATCGCAAAAAAGCTATTGTACAGCTTTCAGAGGATAGTAAAGAACTAGACTTTTTCGAAGGCTAAAAACTAGAAACATGTGAAGGAGGGAAAAAAGATGGCGATTAAGAAGTACAAACCTACCACTAACGGTAGACGAGGAATGACAACTTCTGATTTTGCGGATATTACAACTAATAAACCAGAGAAATCCTTGTTAAGCCCGCTCCACAACCGTGGCGGACGTAATAACCAAGGTAAATTAACCGTTCGTCATCAAGGTGGTGGCCATAAACGTCAGTACCGTCTGATTGACTTCAAACGTGATAAAGATGGTATACGTGGACGCGTTGCTACGATTGAGTATGATCCAAACCGTTCTGCTAACATTGCATTAATTAATTACATTGATGGAGAGAAAAGATATATTTTAGCTCCTAAAGGAATTAAAGTTGGTCAGGAAATCGAGTCTGGTAAAGAAGCGGACATTAAAGTCGGCAATTCACTTCAACTTCAAGACATTCCAGTGGGTACTATAATTCACAATGTAGAATTGAAGCCTGAACGTGGCGGACAACTCGCAAGGTCTGCTGGTGCTGAAGCACAAATTCTTGGACGCGAAGAGAAATATACGCTAGTGCGTTTATCATCTGGAGAAGTACGTTTAGTGCTTTCGACTTGTCGTGCTACAATTGGTCAAGTTGGTAACATCGAACACGAGCTTATCAAAATTGGTAAAGCAGGACGTTCCCGTTGGTTAGGCAAGCGCCCAACTGTACGTGGTTCTGTAATGAACCCTAACGATCACCCACACGGTGGTGGTGAAGGACGCGCTCCAATCGGACGCAAATCACCAATGTCTCCTTGGGGTAAACCAACTCTTGGGTACAAAACTCGTAAACGTAACAAACCTTCTAGTAAATTTATCGTTCGTAAGCGTAAAAAATAACGGAATAATAGAACGGATATTAACTCCGTTCCTCAATTGCGAAAGGAGGTTTATCCATGGGTCGTAGTTTAAAAAAAGGACCTTTTGCAGATGACCATCTAATGAAAAAGATCGACAAATTAAATGAAGATGACAAGAAACAGGTAGTAAAAACTTGGTCTCGTCGTTCAACTATTTTCCCTACATTTATAGGTCATACTGTAGCAGTATACGACGGACGTAAACACGTACCGGTTTATGTTACAGAAGATATGGTCGGACATAAATTAGGTGAATTCGCGCCAACACGTACGTATAAAGGACACGCTGGCGATGATAAGAAAACAAAACGCTAATGAGAGGAGGCACTCAACATGCAAGCTAAAGCCGTTGCAAAATCTGTTCGTATTGCTCCTCGTAAAGTACGTTTAGTAGTAGATTTAATTCGAGGAAAAAAAGTTGGGGAAGCGGTAGCTATTTTACGCCTTACTCAACGTGGTGCATCTCCAGTCGTAGAAAAAGTTCTTAATTCTGCCATTGCAAATGCAGAGCATAACTACGAAATGGATCCAGATAACCTAATTGTTTCAGAAGCATTCGTAAATGAAGCAGCAACTTTAAAACGTTTCCGTCCACGTGCTCAAGGACGTGCAAGTAAAATCAATAAACGCTCAAGCCATGTAACAGTGGTTGTATCAGAAAAGAAGGAGGGATAGTCAGTGGGTCAAAAGATAAATCCAATAGGTCTTCGTGTCGGTGTCATTCGTGACTGGGAGTCAAAATGGTATGCTGGCAAAGACTATGCAGACTTACTTCACGAAGATATTAAAATAAGAGAATATCTGGAGAACCGTTTACGTATTGCTGCTGTTTCTTCTATTGAAATCGAACGTGCAGCAAACCGTGTAAACATCACTATTCATACTGGTAAGCCTGGTATGGTAATTGGTAAAGGCGGTTCCGAGGTTGAAGCTCTTCGTAAATCATTAAACAGTCTAACTGGCAAACGTGTTCACATCAATATCGTTGAAGTTAAAAAGGTAGATTTGAACGCTAAGCTAGTCGCAGATAATATTGCTCGTCAATTAGAAAACCGTATTTCATTCCGTCGTGCTCAAAAGCAATCTATTCAACGCGCTATGCGTGGTGGAGCAAAAGGAATTAAAACACAAGTTTCCGGACGTTTAGGTGGAGCAGATATCGCTCGTGCGGAACATTATAGTGAAGGAACAGTACCACTACACACATTGCGTGCTGATATCGATTATGGTACAGCAGAAGCAGATACTACTTATGGTAAGTTAGGTATTAAAGTGTGGATCTATCGTGGAGAAGTCCTTCCAACTAAAAACACAAAATAAGGAAGGGGGATATGCATTATGTTAATGCCCAAGCGTGTTAAATATCGTAAACAACATCGTGGTAAAATGAGAGGTCAAGCAAAAGGTGGCACAACTGTAGCTTTTGGTGAGTATGGTTTGCAAGCACTTGAAGCATCATGGATTACCAACCGTCAAATTGAAGCTGCACGTATCGCAATGACTCGTTACATGAAACGTGGCGGTAAAGTTTGGATTAAGATTTTCCCAGATAAACCATATACTGCAAAACCCCTTGAAGTTCGAATGGGTTCCGGTAAAGGTGCTCCTGAAGGATGGGTAGCAGTAGTTAAACCAGGTAAAATTTTGTTTGAAATTGCGGGTGTTAGTGAGGAAGTTGCACGTGAAGCTTTACGTCTTGCTTCTCATAAACTACCGATTAAAACTAAGTTCGTAAAACGTGAAGAAATTGGTGGTGAAATCAATGAAGGCTAATGAAATCAGAGAACTAACCACTGCCGAAATTGAACAAAAGGTAAAAACGCTAAAAGAAGAACTATTTAATTTACGCTTTCAGTTAGCAACAGGATCTTTGGAAAACACTGCACGTATTCGTGAAGTTCGTAAGTCCATTGCTCGCTTAAAAACAGTTGCTCGTCATCGTGAACTAAGTGTAAATAACTAGAAACTTAGAGAGGGGGTTAGCCTCATAATGAGTGAACGTAATAATAGAAAAGAGTACACAGGTCGTGTAGTGTCAGATAAAATGGATAAAACTATCACCGTATTGATTGAAACGTATAAATTTCATAAATTATACGGTAAGCGTGTAAAGTATTCTAAGAAATTCAAAACACATGATGAAAATAACCAGGCTAAAACTGGCGATGTGGTACGTATCATGGAAACTCGTCCATTGTCATCCACAAAGCGTTTTCGTTTAGTTGAAGTAGTCGAAGAAGCAGTAATTATTTAATTAAAGTTCGGGTTCGCTCGGAAGGTATCCGAAGGGAGGTCACAACGACATGATTCAACAAGAGACTCGTTTAAAAGTAGCAGATAACTCGGGAGCGCGCGAAGTACTTACTATTAAGGTACTAGGAGGTTCTGGACGCAAGACTGCTAACATCGGTGATGTAATTGTTTGTACTGTGAAACAAGCAACACCTGGTGGCGTTGTCAAAAAAGGTGAAGTAGTTAAAGCAGTAATTGTACGTACGAAGAGTGGTATGCGTCGTAAAGATGGATCATATATTCGTTTCGATGAAAATGCTGCAGTCATCATTCGTGATGATAAAGGTCCAAGAGGGACTCGTATTTTCGGACCAGTAGCACGTGAATTACGCGATGCAAAATTCATGAAAATCGTATCTCTAGCACCAGAAGTATTATAAGTAGTAATGAAAAGCCTTATAGGGAGGTGCGCTAAGCATGCATGTAAAAAAAGGTGATAAAGTAAAAGTGATTTCCGGTAAAGACCGTGGAAAACAAGGCACTATATTAGAAGCATATCCAAAAAAAGATCGTGTGCTTGTTGAAGGAATTAACATGGTTAAGAAACACGCCAAGCCTTCACAAGATAATCCACAAGGTGGAATTTTAAACCAAGAAGCGCCAATTCATGTTTCTAACGTAATGCCAATTGATCCTAAATCCGGAGAGCCAACTCGTGTTGGATTCGAAGAACGTGATGGAAAGAAAGTCCGCATCGCTAAAAAATCCGGTGAAGCATTAGATAAATAATTTAGCGACGAAAGGAGGGCGACATGATGAATGAATTAAAACAAACATATCAGGATGACGTAATGCCATCTTTGATGAATAAATTTAATTATAAATCCGTAATGGAAACACCTCGTGTTGAGAAAATCGTTATAAACATGGGTGTCGGTGATGCAGTTCAGAACACGAAGTCTTTAGACAGTGCTGTTGAAGAATTAGCATTAATTTCTGGACAAAAACCAATGGTAACTCGCGCGAAAAAATCAATCGCTGGATTCCGTTTACGTGAAGGAATGCCAATCGGAGCAAAAGTAACCCTTCGTGGTGAACGCATGTACGAATTTCTACAAAAACTTGTGCAGGTTTCACTTCCACGTGTTCGTGACTTCCGTGGGATTTCTAAAAAGGCTTTTGATGGCCGCGGAAACTATACTTTAGGTGTTAAAGAACAACTAATTTTCCCAGAAATCAACTACGATAACGTAAATAAAGTGCGTGGTATGGATATTGTAATTGTAACAACATCAAATACTGACGAAGAAGCACGTGAACTTTTAGCTCAGCTAGGCATGCCTTTCCAAAAATAAGCTTAGAAGCTAATACAAGGAGGGAAAATTTGTGGCTAAAAAATCGATGATTGCGAAACAAAAACGCACACAGAAATATAAAGTGCAAGAGTACACGCGTTGTGAACGCTGTGGCCGTCCACATTCAGTAATTCGTAAATTTAAACTATGCCGTATTTGTTTCCGAGAACTTGCCCATAAGGGTCAAATTCCTGGTGTCAAAAAAGCAAGCTGGTAAAACCCGATTTGGGAAGGAGGTAATAAGTAATGGTTATGACAGATCCAATCGCAGATATGCTTACTCGCATTCGTAATGCAAACATGGTACGCCATGAAAAACTAGAGCTTCCGGCTTCTAAAATGAAAAAAGAAATTGCTGATATATTAAAACGTGAAGGTTTTGTACGTGATTATGAATTCATTGAAGATAATAAGCAAGGTGTTCTGCGTATTTTCCTTAAGTACGGTGTAAGTAGCGAACGAGTAATAACAGGTATCAAACGTATAAGCAAACCAGGACTACGTGTTTATGCAAAGGCTGATGAGGTGCCACGTGTACTAAACGGTTTAGGTATAGCTATTGTTTCAACATCTAAAGGTGTGTTATCTGATAAAGAAGCACGTACTCAAGCTGTTGGCGGCGAAGTTCTAGCATATGTTTGGTAATTAACATTTTAAGACAGGAGGTGCACGTAAATGTCTCGTATAGGACTTAAGCCAGTTGAAATTCCAGATGGTGTGGAAGTTAAGGTAGATGGAAATATTGTTAAAGTTAAAGGCCCAAAAGGCGAACTATCAAGACCTATTCATGTTGATATGAAGGTTGTTATTGAAGGTAATGTATTAACTGTTGAACGTCCAAGTGATAACAAGGACCACCGCGCTTTACATGGCACAACTCGCAGTATTATCAACAATATGGTTGTAGGAGTTCACAAAGGATTTGAAAAGAACCTTGAACTTGTCGGGGTTGGTTACCGTGCGCAGAAACAAGGCGATAAAGTCGTTGTTAACGCTGGTTATTCACACCCAGTTGAACTTGAATCTAATGAAGGTATTGATATAGAAGTTCCTAAAAACACACAAATGATTGTTAAGGGAATAGATAAAGAATTAGTTGGTGCAGTTGCTGCTAAAATCCGTGCAATTCGCCCACCTGAGCCTTATAAAGGTAAAGGGATTCGTTACCAAGGTGAATTTGTACGCCGTAAAGAAGGTAAAACTGCTAAGTAATAGTGGTTAGGGAGCAGAAAGGAGTGACCTAGATGATCACAAAGCCTGACAAAAATAGATTGCGTAAAAAGAGACAAAAGCGTGTTCGTAAAAACCTTTTTGGAACAGAACAACGCCCGCGTTTAAATGTATATCGTTCAAATAAGAACATTTATGTACAATTAATTGACGATGTTAACGGAGTAACACTTACAAGTGCTTCTGGTACAGATAAAGAATTGACAGTTGAAGCTGCTGGTAACGTTGAAGCCGCTAAGAAAGTCGGAGAATTAATCGCTAAACGTGCCCAGGATAAAGGTTACAAATCGATCGTCTTCGATCGTGGAGGCTACCTTTATCATGGACGTGTAAAAGCATTGGCAGATGCTGCCCGCGCGGCAGGTCTTGAATTTTAATCGATAGATAAAGGAGGGACATACATGCGTACAAGCATAGATCCGAACAAATTAGATCTTGAAGAACGTGTTGTAACGATTAACCGTGTTGCAAAAGTTGTTAAAGGTGGACGTCGTTTCCGTTTTGCTGCATTGGTAGTAGTCGGAGATAAAAATGGTCACGTAGGCTTCGGTACTGGTAAAGCACAAGAGGTACCAGAAGCAATTAAAAAAGCAGTTGATGACGCTAAGAAAAACTTAATCACTGTACCAATTGTTGGAACTACAATACCACATCAGATTAATGGTAGGTTTGGCGCAGGTAATGTATTAATGAAGCCTGCTGCAGAAGGTACTGGAGTTATCTCTGGTGGACCTGTACGTGCGATTTTAGAACTTGCTGGTGTTGGTGATATTTTGACTAAATCACTTGGATCCAATACCCCAATTAATATGATTCGTGCTACATTAAATGGACTTACAAACTTGAAACGTGCAGAAGAAGTTGCAAAACTACGCGGAAAGTCTGTAGAAGAACTGTTAGGATAAGGAGGGAAATACTATGTCTAAAAAATTAGAAATCACCCTCACGCGCAGTGTTATTGGAAGATCAGAAGTGCAAAAGCACACTGTTCAATCATTAGGACTAAAAAAGATTCGTCAATCCGTAGTTCGTGAAGATACTCCAGCCGTGCGCGGTATGGTTAACAAAGTATCTCATCTAGTAGCGGTTAAAGAAGTTTAATTATCACAAGCGTAAAGAGGAGGTGCTCGTATGAAACTTCATGAAATGAAGGCAGCAAAAGGAAGTCGTAAAGAACGTAATCGTGTAGGTCGCGGAATGTCATCTGGTAACGGAAAAACTTCCGGTAGAGGAACTAAAGGTCAGAATTCACGTTCAGGTGGTGGAACTCGTCCGGGCTTTGAAGGTGGACAAATGCCATTATTCCAACGTTTACCAAAACGTGGATTTACGAATATTCATCGTAAAGAATTTGCTGTAGTTAATCTTGACACTTTAAACCGATTTGAAGATGGTACAGAAATTACACCAGAACTTCTTCTTGAAGAGGGTGTAGTTAGTAAACTAAAAGCAGGTATTAAAATACTTGGTAATGGTACTGTTGAGAAGAAGTTTACTGTAAAAGCTCATAAGTTCTCTGCTTCAGCTAAGGAAGCAATTGAAGCAGCGGGCGGTCAAACAGAGGTGATTTAATGTTCCGTACAATTTCCAATTTTATGCGCGTGGCTGATATCAGACGGAAAATCATATTCACATTATTAATGCTGATTGTATTCCGTCTAGGCACTTTTATTCCCGTGCCATATACCGATAAAGATGCAATTGAACACATTATGGGTCAAGGAAATGTATTTGGGTTTCTAAACACATTTGGTGGTGGGGCATTACAAAACTTTTCTATTTTCGCAATGGGAATTATGCCTTATATCACAGCATCAATCATCATGCAATTACTTCAAATGGATGTTGTACCGAAATTTACCGAGTGGAAGAAACAAGGAGAAATGGGTCGTAAGAAATTAGCCCAAATCACAAGATATGGAACAGTTGCACTTGCATTTGTTCAAGCTATTGCCATGTCTATTGGTTTTAATGCAATGGCAGGCGGGCAACTAATCATGAATCCAGGCGTTCTTACATTTCTAGTTATTGCCATTGTTCTAACAAGTGGAACAACTTTTCTAATGTGGCTTGGTGAACAAATAACTGCAAATGGTGTTGGGAATGGTATATCCATATTAATCTTTGCTGGTATCGTAGCTGCAGTTCCGAATGGTGTTAACCAATTATATAGTCAGTATTTTGTTAATCCTGGTGATGAATTGTTTATCAATATCGTAATTGTAGCAATGATTGCCTTAGTTGTAATCGCGGTCGTTGTTGGAGTGATATTCATTCAACAAGCATTGCGGAAAATACCTGTTCAATATGCAAAAAAATTGGTCAACCGTTCACCGGTGGGTGGTCACTCTACTCATTTACCGTTAAAGGTTAATGCTGCAGGAGTTATCCCAGTAATTTTTGCTATTGCATTTATTATTGCACCAAGAACAATTGCTGGTTTCTTCGAAGGTAATGAAATTGCGGAAACTATTGTAACTGTTTTTGATTATACGCAACCAATCGGAATGGTTATATACGTCGCATTAATTATTGCTTTCACCTATTTTTATACATTTGTTCAGGTCAATCCAGAACAAATGGCTGAGAATTTACAAAAACAGGGTGGATATATTCCGGGGATTCGTCCAGGGAAGAATACAGAAACCTATCTAACACGAGTTATGTATCGTCTTACTTTTGTAGGATCTATATTCCTCGCAGCAGTTTCTGTACTACCTATCGTATTAGGCGGTTTGGCAAAACTACCTACCGCTATACAGATCGGCGGAACAAGTTTACTAATCGTTGTAGGTGTTGCGTTGCAGACAATGAAACAATTAGAAAGCCAACTGGTGAAACGCCATTACAAAGGTTTTATAAAGTAATACTTGTTACCAATGAGAGCGAGGGGAAAATTGTTGAATTTAATTTTAATGGGTCTACCAGGTGCTGGTAAAGGTACCCAGGCAGAGAAAATAAGTAACAAATATAACATCCCTCATATCTCGACAGGAGATATGTTCCGTTTAGCAATTAAAGAAGGAACAGACCTTGGAATAAAAGCGAAAGAATTTATGGACCAAGGTGATCTTGTTCCTGATGAAGTAACAATCGGTATAGTTGAAGAGCGCTTGGGTAAGGATGATTGTCAAAATGGTTTCTTATTAGATGGGTTTCCACGAACAATCGCTCAAGCTGAGGCTTTACAAGCGCTTTTGACCAACATGGACGAGGACATAGACTATGTACTGCATGTAGATGTTCCAGAAGAACAATTAGTGAAACGTCTTACTGGTCGTAGAATCTGTCCGACATGCGGGTCTACCTACCATGTCATGTATAACGCTCCTAAAGAGGAAGGTATATGTGACAAGGATGGCAGCGAGCTGATCCAACGTAAAGATGATACGTCGGAAACGGTAAAAACTCGTTTGAATGTTAATATCAAACAAACGAAACCACTTCTAGACTTTTACCAGGAAAAAGGATATCTTGTGAGCATTAATGGAGACAAGGATATTGATGTAGTATTCCAGGATATTCAAGCAAAGTTAGAAAAGTTAGCATTGTAAACTGTATAATTCTACAGGATGTGTGCATTTCTGTTTGTTAAAAGGTATAATATATGTCGTGGTAAAAGATAAACGTATACTGATAGTAAAGTGGCACAGGATGTTACTAGTCTTTTGAAATATAGCCTTAAATAAAGGTAGCATTTAAACTATAGCCTAAGTGAAGGTGATCGTTGTTGAGCGAAGCTGATTCGGTTCCGCAAGTAGGTCAAATTGTTCGTATTAAACAAGGCCGTGAGATGGGTCAATATGCGGTTGTTATTAATATGGTAGACAACGGGTATGTCATGCTAGCAGATGGGGAAAAACGAAAGTATGATCGACCAAAGAAAAAGAATATGCATCATATTGAAGTTATGGATTATATTTCCCCTGAAGTCCAAAATAGCCTTCTAGAAACTGGTCGTGTCACAAATGGTAAGTTGAGATTTGCCATATCTAAATTTGTCAATGAAGTTGTGACTGATTTGAAGAAGGGAGACCAACACGATGGCGAAAGAAGATGTAATTGAAGTAGAAGGTACAGTAATGGATACATTGCCAAACGCAATGTTTAAAGTTGAGCTTGAAAACGGTCATACGGTTTTGGCACATGTTTCAGGTAAAATTCGCATGCATTTCATTCGTATTTTACCTGGTGACAAAGTGACAGTAGAACTCTCACCGTATGATTTAACTAGAGGACGGATTACGTACCGTTATAAATAACCGAGAGAGCTCCGATTATAAAGGAGGTAAAGATGATGAAGGTAAGACCATCTGTTAAACCAATTTGTGAAAAATGTAAAGTTATCAAGCGTAAAGGCAAAGTAATGGTGATTTGTGAAAATCCTAGACACAAGCAAAAACAAGGCTAATAAACAAGGAGGTGCATCGGGCATATGGCACGTATTGCAGGTATAGATATTCCACGTGATAAACGTGTAGTTATTTCCTTAACCTACATTTATGGTATTGGAAAAAACACTGCACAGGAAGTCCTTAAAGAAGCAGGCGTTTCAGAAAACACTCGTGTACGCGATTTGACTGAAGATGAATTAAGCAAAATTCGTAAAGCAATTGATGAATTTACGGTTGAAGGTGATCTTCGTCGTGAAATATCACTAAACATTAAAAGATTAATTGAAATTGGATCCTATAGAGGAATCCGTCATCGTCGTGGGTTACCGGTTCGTGGTCAAAAGACAAAAAACAATTCACGTACTCGTAAGGGTCCACGTCGTACAATGGCTAACAAGAAAAAGTAACGTGAAGGAGGTAAGCTAATCAATGGTTCGTAAAACTAATACGCGAAAGCGTCGTGTGAAAAAGAATATTGATACTGGTATTGCGCATATTCGTTCTACGTTTAACAATACAATTGTTACGATTACGGATACACAAGGTAATGCTATTGGCTGGAGCTCAGCAGGTTCACTTGGCTTTAAAGGGTCACGTAAATCGACACCTTTCGCAGCTCAGATGGCAGCTGAAGCAGCAGCAAATACAGCAGTAGAAAACGGCATGAAAACACTAGAAGTTACTGTTAAAGGACCTGGTGCAGGTCGTGAAGCAGCAATTCGTTCCTTGCAAGCAGTAGGTCTAGAAGTAACAGCTATTCGTGATGTAACACCTGTTCCTCACAATGGTTGTCGCCCGCCAAAACGTCGTCGCGTATAATTGTACCGTATATAATTTGTCACCCTGTCTATAATGGGTTATGATAGCTAAAAGTGTGGATCGTAAGAGGGCACTGCCTTTTCGGCCATCCAAACCGACCAGCATCAATGAACGACATAAAATACGAAAGTAATACAATAGTGCAGAAACGCCAACTGCCTATTTGGGGAATTTCGGTTAGACCAGTTATGTCTAGCCGGGGTTTCGACGTTTTTAAGGAGGGTTTTGTTGAATGATCGAAATTGAAAAACCAAAAATAGAAACAGTAGAGATCAGCGATGATGCCAAATTTGGTAAATTCGTCGTCGAACCGCTTGAACGTGGATATGGTACTACTCTAGGAAACTCCTTGCGTCGTATCCTACTATCCTCACTTCCGGGCGCTGCTGTAACGGCAGTTCAAATCGATGGAGCACAGCATGAATTTTCAACAATTGATGGTGTTGTAGAAGATGTAACAACAGTCATTTTGAATTTGAAAAAGCTAGCTCTTAAAATTTACTCTGATGAAGAAAAAACACTAGAGATTGATGTGCAGGGAGAAGGAAAAGTTACGGCTGCAGATCTAACGTATGATAGTGATGTTGAAGTATTGAACCCTGAACTTCCAATTGCTACGATTAATAGCAAAGGAAGCTTGCATATGAAAATAACTGCTGAACGTGGTCGCGGTTATCGTCCTGCTGAAGGAAATAACCATGATGATCAACCAATTGGCGTTATTCCAGTCGACTCTATCTTCACACCAGTATCACGCGTAACTTACCAAGTTGAAAACACTCGCGTCGGGCAGATTGCAAACTTTGATAAGTTAACATTAGATGTGTGGACAGATGGAAGCATTCGCCCTGAAGAGGCCGTTTCTTTAGGTGCAAAAATATTTACTGAACATCTTAATATTTTTGTAGGTTTAACAGATGAAGCGCAAAATGCCGAAATAATGGTGGAAAAAGAAGAAGATCAGAAAGAAAAAGTAATGGAAATGACAATTGAAGAGTTAGATCTATCTGTTAGATCCTACAATTGTTTGAAACGTGCTGGTATCAATACAGTTCAAGAACTTGCAAATAAGTCTGAAGAAGACATGATGAAAGTTCGTAATTTAGGTCGTAAATCTCTAGTTGAGGTAAAAGTAAAACTTGAAGATTTGGGTTTAGGATTACGTAACGACGACTGATAAAAATTAGATTGATTAGAATATAGTTGTTGTATCGTCTGTTAACAGACATACGCAATATATTTTAATTAATGTTACTAAATTACAATCGCCCATGAATCATAATAAGGGAGGGATAGTCCATGGCTAGAAAGTTAGGTCGTACAACCGATGTACGTATGGCACTACTTCGCAATCTTGCAACTGACTTAATCATTCACGAACGAATTGAGACAACAGAAGCAAAAGCGAAAGAATTAAAATCAGTAACTGATAAAATGATTACACTAGGCAAACGTGGAGATTTACATGCACGTCGTCAAGCTACATCATTCTTATACAATCAAGCAGCTAATGAAAATGAAAATGTTATTCAAAAGCTTTTTGGAGAAATAGCAGAACGTTATGAGGAACGCCAAGGTGGATATACTCGTGTTCTTAAGCTAGGAGCTCGTCAAGGTGACGGAGCTAAAATGGCAATTATCGAACTAGTATAATGCAACTTTTGCGCGTTAGGGGCAGGACTGAATCTCTTCCACGAGGTGAAGCCAAGCCCTTTTTTTGTAGAAAATTAATATTTGAAAATGCAGGTAATTGTAATGCGTTGTTCAATAAGTACATTCCGACAGTTGATAAAGCGGGTTAACGGTTGATAACTGCGCCCGACGGGTTGATAATAAAGAAAACAACTTAGTAATTAAATAAATATGCAATCCCAGGGCCAATGAGAAGAGCTAGAGGAGGTAATACCAATGCGAGATAAATTAGTTGAGTTTAGAGATGTATCATTTCGATACGGAGAAGATGAGCCTTGGGTATTAAAGAATTGCAGCTTTCATATTTTCATAAATGAATGGGTGGCTATTATAGGTCATAATGGTTCGGGTAAGTCAACAATTGCTAAGCTTATGAATGGCTTGCTTTTTCCGCAAGAAGGAGAAATACTGATCAACGGATTACGTGTTACCGAGGAATCCATTTGGGATATACGTAAGGATGTTGGCATGGTGTTTCAAAATCCGGACAATCAGTTTGTTGGGACAACTGTTCAGGATGATGTTGCATTTGGCATGGAAAACCGTGGCATACCTCGTACTGAAATGATAAAACGAATTGACGCTAATTTGAATGCTGTTGGTATGCAGGATTATAGGATGACTGAGCCACATCGTCTTTCCGGTGGCCAGAAGCAGCGTGTGGCCATTGCTAGTGTTCTAGCAATTTCTCCACAGGTGCTTATTTTGGATGAAGCTACAGCTATGCTTGACCCTAAGGGACGTAAAGAAATTATGCATACTGTTTCAAATTTGCAAAAGAAAGACCACCTTTCTTTGATTACCATTACACACGACCTTCAAGAGGTTACACTGGCAGAACGTGTTATTGTAATGAATAATGGAGAGATTTGGGACGAGGCTACTCCCCGTGAAATCTTTTCAAAGAAGGCGGAACTACGTAAAATTGGTTTAGACGTTCCTTTTGTGGCTATTCTGTCTGATGAACTTAAACAATTGGGTATACCAATGACTGATGAAGCACTAAATCAAGAGGAATTGCTGGAGGATTTATGGACATTACATTCAAGAACGTAAGCTATATATACCAAAGAAAAACACCATTTTCTCATAAAGCAATAGATGATTTATCCTTTCATATACCATCGGGTTCATTCGTTGCGATAGTTGGCCACACGGGTTCAGGTAAGTCGACCTTGATTCAACACTTAAATGGTCTGGTGATGCCAAGTGAGGGTGAAGTGACCATCGGGAACTTCCATTTAAAAGATGGTGAAAAGCCTAAGAATATGAAAGAACTGAGAAGTCGTGTTGGGGTCGTTTTTCAGTATCCAGAACACCAGTTGTTTGAGGAAACGGTTGAAAAGGACATTGCATTTGGTCCAGATAACTTTGATGTTCCAGCTGATGAGATTAAAGATCGAATTAAACAGATTGCACCTTCAGTAGGTTTGAATGATGAGTTACTAATGCGTTCGCCTTTTGAACTTAGCGGGGGACAAATGCGAAGAGTGGCTATCGCAGGGGTGCTTGCAATCAAACCGGAAGTACTTGTGCTAGATGAGCCAACTGCAGGATTAGACCCTCGTGGACAACAAGAAATAATGGATATGTTTCTAAAATTGCATCACGAACAGAACCTTACGACTGTTCTTGTCACACATAGCATGGAAGATGCAGTTAAATATGCTGACCATGTGATTATTTTAAACAAAGGCAAGAAGTATATGGAAGGTAAACCTGAAGATGTATTCGTTCAGCAGGACGCCCTAAGAGAAGTTCAACTTGATGTTCCTGAAGCAGTTCAATTCTTAAAGTCTTTTGAAAAAAAATTCGAGTTATCTATTCCCTACAATCGGCAATCAACTAAGGAAATTGCTCAATCGATTCAGCAGTTATTAAAGGGGGCTGATTCAAATGAATAATGCAATGATTATCGGTCAGTATGTGCCCGGTGAATCGCTTGTTCATAAATTGGATCCACGCTCTAAAATAACGATTATATTCTTTTTTGTTTTTGTCGTTTTTTTAGCCAACTCGTTATTAAGTTATGGGATTCTTACCTTATTTGCATTAGCAAGTATGTTTACTACCAGAATACCGATTAGCTATATTATCAAGGGTTTGACTCCAGTATGGTTTCTAATTATATTTACGTTCTTCCTGCATCTTTTTGTGACAAAAGAAGGTACAGTTTTATTTGAAATTTTTTCTTTTAATATATACTCTGGTGCACTTATCCAAGGTTTCTCTATTTCTATGCGTTTTTTTCTATTAATTTTGGTTACATCCTTGTTAACACTTACGACTACACCAATTGAAATTACAGACGCAATAGAAGATATGCTACATCCATTAAAGAAGGTTAGATTTCCTGTTCACGAATTAGCACTGATGATGTCTATTTCACTTCGATTTATTCCAACATTAATGCAAGAAACAGATAAAATCTCACGGGCACAAGCCTCACGAGGTGTGGATTTTCGTACAGGTAAAATAAAAGAACGAGTAAAGGCGGTTGTACCCCTATTAGTACCCCTTTTTGTAAGTGCCTTTAAACGAGCAGAGGAATTAGCAATGGCAATGGAAGCACGTGGGTATCAGGGTGGAGAAGGACGTACAAAGTTAAGAGAATTGAAAATAGAAAAGCGTGATGTCGCTATATACCTGCTTTTTGTGTGCGTACTTGCAGGTTTGTTGCTGACTAGGAACTATTAACTTGGGGAAGTGCTGGATTAGACATGGAAAAAATTAAATGTATTATTAGCTATGATGGTACCAATTTTTCAGGTTTTCAAATACAGCCTAAAAAAAGAACCGTTCATGGTGAACTAGAAAAGGCATTGCAGACGATCCACAAAGGTGAGCATATTCGTATTCATGCATCTGGTAGAACGGATACAGGTGTGCATGCGATAGCTCAGACAATCCACTTTGACACACCCTATGATATACCACTGGAAAACTGGAAACGTGCGCTTAACACACTGCTGCCTGACGATTTATACGTACGTGAGGTAGAAGGAGCACCAACTTCTTTCCACGCGCGCTATGATGTATTGGAAAAAGAGTATCGCTATTATGTTTGGAATGAAAGAGAAAAGGATGTTTTCAAGCATAATTATGCTTATCAGTTTCCTTATGATTTAGATTTAGATGAGATACAAAGGGCTTGTAGATATTTGGAGGGCGAGCATGATTTTACTACCTTTTCTTCGGCAAAAGCTACTACAAAAGGCAGCAAAATTAGAACGCTCTACCAAGTAACCTGTACTAAACGGGGTAGTGAGCTTGAATTTATTTTCAGAGGGAGCGGCTTTTTGTACAATATGGTCCGGATTATTGTTGGAGCGATGCTTGATGTCGGCCAAGGAAGGCGGCACCCCGAAGATATGGTTCAGCTTTTGGAACAGAAGGATCGTCAGCTTTTAGGCGAAACAGTTCCACCTCAGGGACTTTATTTATGGAATGTTAGATATAAGTAATCATGTCTAGTTTTAAAGGAATGCTCTTTTCGTAAGTTTTGTTGTTCTTTAACCACCGCAGTTGATAAAAACTGCGACGTAAATGCTATATTTATTTTTAACACTCTTTATTAGATTGGTGTTGATCCAGCGCTTCGGAAAGCGAAGTATTCTGACGGAACGGCGTCGGAGATATTTTCATTACGTCGCAGTTTATAGATTTTGTGTTAAAGACAACAATCTTTTTGAAAACTGCTTAAAGGAAAAACATCCTTTTCTACTTGACAATTAACTAGTATCTAGTATATGATGATATATGGCATTTTATTTCAAAACCATGATTAGCCCCGGAATCTAATTATGATGAAATAAACGAAAAAGATTGATGTAAATTAGGAGGGAAACTATCATGCGTACAACGTTCATGGCTAATGAAAGTAACATTGAACGCAAATGGCTTGTTGTAGATGCTGAAGGTAAACGTTTAGGTCGTCTAGCAAGTGAAGTTGCGACATTGTTACGTGGAAAGCATAAACCTACGTATACACCACATAATGATTCTGGTGATAACGTTATTATTATTAATGCAGAGAAAATTGAACTTACTGGAAATAAAATAAACGATAAAATGTATTATCGTCACTCAAACTACCCAGGTGGTTTGAAATCACGTAATGCTGACGAAATGCGTACAAAGTATCCACAGCAAATGCTTGAACTTGCTGTTAAGGGTATGCTACCAAAAGGTCCTTTAGGCCGTAAAATGGGTAAAAAATTGCACGTATATAAAGGTTCGGAACATAATAACCAAGCACAAAAACCAGAAGTTTACGAACTTCGCGGATAATTAAAAGGAGGTCAACCGAATGGCACAAGTACAATACTACGGCACAGGTCGTCGTAAAAAATCAACTGCACGTGTACGTCTAGTTCCAGGTAGTGGTAAAGTTGTTGTAAACGGTCGTGAAGCTCAGGCTTATTTCCCGTATGAAACACAGCTTCTTATCCTAAACCAACCACTTGCTACAACAGAAACAGAAGGCACATATGACGTTTTAGTAAACGTTCATGGTGGAGGATTCACTGGTCAAGCTGGTGCTATCCGTCATGGTGTTGCTCGCGCTCTATTAATAGCGGATCCAGAATATCGCGCTTCTCTAAAACGTGAAGGATACCTAACTCGTGATGCCCGCATGAAAGAACGTAAGAAATACGGTCTTAAAGGCGCTCGTCGTGCACCACAGTTCTCAAAACGTTAATATATACGTTAAAAGGCTCTCAACTATTTGGTTGGGAGTCTTTTTTTGTGCGCAAAAATAACCTTAAACCTAGCAATTAGAGTTACTAAATCAGTGATCAAGAACTACTTAAGTTTTCTATTTCAATCTGTCTATTTAAAAATACTTGTACAACTCTAGTTATACAATGAAGAGTAGATACATAAATTTAATTAAAGGTAACTAATTAATTAAAGGAGAGATGCAATATGTATTGTACTCAATGCGGTTCTACAATTGAAAAAAACGCTAGATTTTGTGGTGGATGTGGTACAAGTTTAGCTTCTATAATAGAGGACAAAGGCAGCAAGGAAAATAACTATCAGGACTACTCTATACAAACGGTTAATAATAATAAAGGGATGATCATAGAAAACAATGAATTTCTTGAACAAGGAAACACAGTTATGAAAGGGTTTATCAGATTTGTCTCAGAGAGTGTTAAAGGTCCTATGAAAGCAAGTAGAAGGGTAACTGAGGCAAGTTTGATGAGTGTTGCTATTACCCATATTCTTTTTGCACTGACTGTATCACTACTTATTTATTTTATGTCTAAGAGCTTTACAGATACCTTCTTTCTGGGCCTTGGTGAGATACCGTTCATCTTTGTTGTGGTGACATTATTCTTTTTTACATTGATCTATCTTGCAGTATACACAGGGATTGTCTTTGGAATTGCAAAAGTAATGCGTGCAAAAACCAGTTACAAACAAGTTCTGATTAGATTAGGTGTATTTATCGTAATTCCAGTAGTTCTACTGTTGTTTGCGATTCTTTTTTACTTCATATCTGCCACGACCTTTAGTTTTGCTCTATTCGGTGTTGGTATTGGTTTATTCTTTGTTTCAAGTTTTTTAACTATATTCTCGGTAATGGAGGACTCATCCGTAGGGTTGGATGTATACTATGGTCTAATTCTTACCATTATAGCAATTGCAATTATTTTATTTATTTTAAGTGACAGCGTCATGGGGAATTTAATCAATCAAATACTTGAGGTATTGCTGAATTAAATCCAGTTTAGCTAAATAATTCACGATAAATAACTTTGCTTCTTATATTTTAAAGCTTAATAGCATGGAAAGCCTGAATGTTCTTGTCCTTTAAACCTGATCAATTTATCAACAGGTGTTTGGCAACCCAAATGCTTGTTTTCCTCTGCCAACTTGTCTTTGAATTTTAGGTGCGCGGTTTACCTTGCATCTATATACTTATGTACAAATAAATTCAAAACTTCTAAATACAAATAATGATAGAATATTACCGAATATTACGTTAAGATTGAAATAGAATTGAAAACTGTTTGTGAAGAGATAAAGAAAAGAGTTGTATCTTATGACATATCATTTTAATTTAATGAAATTTTTCTTTCCGATAGATGATCATTTATATCGAATCAATAAGGCAGAAAAGGTCCATAACCTTTGGAAGGTAAGTGTTTTACTTGTTCTCTGTAGCATGCTTATTTATGGCTGGGCGGCATCCTTTGGAATGGGGACGGACTTACTATCTAAAGGTGCGGTTGGGTTAAGTGAACTTCAATATGAACGAAATAAACTGTGGTTTGTTTTAGGACGTACAGGATATGGTATGGTCTTGGCTTTATTTATTTTATTCTTACCTACACTTATCTTTCAACTAGTTACAGATATACCTTATCGAAAAGTGCTAGTTATGCAGCAAATCGTTTTATTCGCAATGCTCCTTGAGCGGGTTATTTGGGTACCGATATTTGTTAACTTTGGGCTGGATTGGTATGTGTCACCGTTGTCGTTTGGAATAATCTTCTCCTATCTTACTGAAGCGGAATGGCCAGTTTACTTTTTTGGAGCTGTGTCACTTTTTCAGTTATGGATTATCTGGTTTCAAATAAGGTATTTAAGCTATCTGTCTTCTATTAAAATTCGTTGGGTCTATATAAATGTACTATCATTACATATTTTATATTGGTTAATTGCAGCATTTATTGCGTACTTTGACAGTTTTATGATAAGTGGGTGGTTTAAATGAAAAGAAATAGACTTTTAATTGCTGGTGTCATTTTATTTATTGGAGTCAATATATTGCTCGTCTATTTGGATGAAGATCAAACAATAAAGAAAAAGTCGTATGTAAGTGAGTGGTCAGAAGTTTTTACAGCCAATTTATATAATAAAACTAATAAACCGGGGGTGCTTTCTGCAACAGCATCTAATGACGTCTATTTTGACAAAAGTTTAGGTGGATTTCAGGAATTCCTGGTTGAAAAAGGGACGCAGGTCAAAAAAGGTGACGACCTTTATACGTATCGTGTACACAGTTTTTATGAAACAAAGACTTACTTAACTAGTGAATTGTCCAGGCTGGATGGCGAAATTGAAGCTATTGAGGAAGCCATTAATGATATATCTTCCTATCGTATTCGTAATGTTCCTGTACATATTATTACAGAGAATGAAAATAAAGAGAATGGTGAAATTATCATACCTGCAAGGCAATCAGCTGAAGCAGAATACATGAAGGAGCAGTATTTAACAGAAAAGGAAAAGGAATTAGCAAAAGTTGAAGCAGAAAAAAGAAGTGTTGAGACACAATTAACTGAGTTGGAATCTGGAGGGAATACCATAACCGTCGAAAGTCCTTACCAAGGAAAGGTATCATTGGTATCAGAAGCTTTAGGTGACCCGATCATTACTATAAGTTCGAGAACGTTACGTGTAATTGGTGAGTTGACGGAAAAAGAGAGCACAGTAATAAAAGAGGGAATGCCAGTAGAGGTTGCGATCAATGAGAGCAATGCCATGGTAAAAGGCCAAATTTCAAATATAAGCGAATTACCAAATGAAATTGATTTGCATGAGGAAAGTGATTATCCATTTAGCGTTTCATTTGCTGAGGGCTCTGAAGTTGAAAACCTGTTACCTGGGTATCATGCAAACTTAGCAATCATTACTAAACAGTCCGAGGATGCTACCGCTTTATTTGAGGATTCGATATTCAGTGGATCTGTATGGAAAATGACGATCGACGGGGAATTAGACAATCAGAAGATTGAAACAGGCCTTGAAATGGGGAGTATACAGGAAATAACGAAAAACGCTAAACCTGGTGAATGGGTAGCAAAGAAACCCAAAGAAGCTTTCCGGTACAATACCACTTTTGTGACACCATTAAAATTTAATAAAATCCAAGTGAATGATATTTTTAACATAGAACATAAAGGTTGGTCGGAGTTAGTAGTAACTGGACTTTTATCTAGATAACCAGTCATAATGCATAACCTTGTCCCATACAATAGTGTGAGCAGATTGATAAGGGGCGAGGGCATATGAAACGACTTGGAAGTGTGTTAATTTGGAGTTTCGGATTTGTATTATTAATCATATTGATTCAGGAGCCAGTGGGAAGTCCTGTAAGCACATGGAACACATGGTCATTGCCACTTGCAGGAAAAACCATTGTTCTGGACCCTGGACACGGGGGTGTTGATGGTGGTGCAGTTGGTGCGGATGGAACCCTGGAAAAAGGGATATCACTTACTGTAGCAAAAAAAATTAAAAACTATTTGCAACAGACGGGTGCCGTCGTTTATTTGACACGAGAAAAGGATGCTGATTTAGCGGCTCCGGAGACGAAAGGCTTGTCGCGAAGAAAAGCAGAAGATATTCGGAAACGCCTTGAATTTATCAAGGATAAAAAGGCTGACTTTTTTCTCTCTATCCATTTAAATGCGTTGCCATCTACTAAATGGAGTGGAGCACAGACTTTCTATTATCCTAAATCAGACAATAGTGAACATCTAGCCAAAATGATTCAAGCTGAAATCATTAGAAATCTGGGTAACACCACTCGTACTGCATTGCCGTTAACGGGGATGTATTTGTTGAAGCATGCGGAATCACCAGGCGCACTTGTTGAAATAGGGTTTTTATCTAATGAACGCGAAAGAGAATTACTAAAACAGACAAGTTATCAGAATCAAGTTGCTGCAAGCATTTATGAGGGGATTCTTAGGTATGTTACAGAAGATGTAGAAAAAGACAAAGAGAAATAAATGGAAAGTTGTTCCCGTGACGCTTATCACTTAGATTTTAGCTGATTTGTGTTATACTAGCGTTGTAAATCAATGCTAGCAAAGGGAAGGTGACATATTTTGTTAACGAATGAAGAAATAGTAACATTACTAAACCCTGTAAAGGATCCATTTTTACATAGAACGCTAGAGGAAACCGGTGGCGTGAAAGAAATAACGATAAAAGAAGAGAAGAAACATGTAAGTGTAAAGATAGGAATTGGAAAAACAAACACGGGCGAACAGATGCAATTGCAACAGGAAATTGTAGGTATATTGAAGAAGAATGGCGCTACAACTGTTGGACTACGGTTTGAACAATTACCAGAAGAAATCATTAAAAAATATCAGCCAGCCGCTGAAGAAGATCAAGAAGCTACCTTAATGGGTGGAAGCAATGGCACAAAATTTATTGCAATCGCAAGTGGTAAAGGTGGAGTAGGTAAATCTACTGTTACCGTAAACCTTGCTATGTCACTTAAGCGTCTTGGGAAAAAGGTTGGAATTATTGATGCTGATATTTACGGTTTTAGTATTCCTGACATGATGGGGGTAGAAAACCGTCCGGCCGTTCGTGGGGAAAAAATAATCCCTGTTGAACGTTTCGGTGTCAAGTTAATTTCGATGGGCTTTTTTGTAGAGGACAACTCTCCGATTATTTGGAGGGGACCGATGCTCGGTAAGATGTTAAGTAGCTTTTTTAAAGAGGTTGAATGGGGCGATCTTGACTATCTTTTACTTGATTTACCACCAGGAACAGGAGATATTGCAATGGACGTTCACGAAATGCTTCCTACCTGTAAAGAAGTAATTGTAACAACTCCACACCCAACTGCTGCATTTGTAGCGGCTCGTGCTGGTCAGATGGCATTGAAAACCGATCATGAAATATTAGGTGTTGTAGAAAATATGGCATATTTTGAAAGTAAGAAAACTGGAGAAAAAGAATTTGTTTTCGGTCAAGGTGGGGGTCAGAAACTAGCTGAGGTACTAAACACGAAGGTACTTGGTCAGCTTCCACTTCAACAGCCTTACGAGGAAGAGGATGAGTTTGCGCCTTCTATTTATCAAGAAGACCATCCTCTAGGGAAAGAGTATCATAAAATTGCGGCAAAAATAGTAGCTAAATTAGAGGATTAAAACAAGAGGTGGCTGGTTAAGTCACCTCTTTTTCTTCGTATTTTATGTTGAATGGTTGCTAACTGCCACCACCGCCCCCGCCTTCCTCACCTTTTTTGCCTTTTTGCTGCTCAGCAGCGGCTTTTAAAAGGATATCTTGGATTTTGGCTTGAAATAAAGGGCTTTCTAATGTTTTTTGTATTGACTTTTCTAATTGTGCGGTGAATTCCTGGCTTTTCATTGCTTCAATCATCTGTTTGGTGATTTCAGGGTCTTTCAATAGTTCAAGCATTTGCTTTTGATATTCTGAGTCGTTCATAAGCGATTTTATTAATTTTTTATGTTGATCCGCCATAGACTTTGCATAAGTTTCCACAAATTTTGGGTCCTCAAATAGCTTAGTCCACATTTCTTTGCTTTTTTCAGAGGAGAGAACATTACTTATGGCACTTTTTACAACGTCAGCATTTATAACTAAGTTTTCTTTCATTTTCTCATCTTTTAATATTTCCTGTAGCGCTTTTTTTCCATCTTCGGTTTGTAGAATGTCAACAACCATTTTCTTTGTTGTTTCGTAATCGATTTCTTTAGCTGCTGCGCCTTCATTCGAACAAGCACTGAGGGTTAAACATGCAAGTATAATACCTACTGTAAAGTACAACCGGAACATCTTTATCCTCCTTCCTCTTAACTGTTAATATGCGAGGATACGGAGGAAAATATGCACTTTGTTAAGGAAAAAAGAGTGCTTTCATGATAAAATACGGGTTGAATGTAAACGCACCTATAGTAAATATGATTTGTTTTTGGCAGGAGGATATAATAGTGAATAGTCGCAAGTGGGTAGGATTGTTTGTTAGAACATTATTAATTGGAGGATTAGCTGGTTTAATTACGAGCTTTTTTGTAAAGACAGCATCCTATACAAGAGTATTGGATCCAATTGATTTTTTCGAATTATTAGGCGTCGTTCTTTTTTTTCTAGGGTTGGGTTTTGTATTTAGTTTAATAAGTCAAACCGGATTTTTTGCCTATTTGTTTGTTAATCAGTTTGGTTTAAGCTTTTTTCGGTCTTATTGGCCAAGTGTACAGGTGCTTTTTGTTGTATTTGTTGTATTTGATTTAGTTTACTTCCCTTATAAAGCTTCAGACGGGGAAGGTTCGTTAATGTCTTACATTTTGTTGTCAGGTGCAATTTTGATATATGGATTAATTATTGCAAAAGTTAAGGCCAAGCAGACGAATAATAGTGCATTTGTACCGGCATTGTTTTTAATGGTGGTAATAACAACAATTGAATGGGTGCCAGGGCTCAGAACAGCTGGAACTGATTATGCGTGGTTAATGATTGTGCCGTTGCTTGTTTGTAACACATATCAATTACTGGTTTTGCATCGATTAACAAATTCTGATCAAAAAGCAACAACAAACTAAAAAACGGAATTATATTAAAAAAAGACCAGCAAACAATTATTGTTTGCTGGTCTTCTATCTCAGTAATTGTTTTTAATTTGAGGGACCTTATAAAATTATTTTTATTCGGCAAGCTTTGATTCAGCATGTGCCTGGTTATATAATTCCGAAACAGGAACAAAATTAAATCCCTTTTCCTTAAGTCCAGGTAAGATTTCAGAAAGAGCTTCAGCGGTTTGTTTAACGGAATCGGATGCGTGCAATAGTATAACGTCACCATTCGAAGTTTCTTCCATTATGGTATCAACAATCTTTTGCGTTCCCGGGTTTTCCCAGTCATCTGCATCTACTCTCCAATGTACAACCTTCAGGTCAAGTCCTTCTATTAATTTAATGATTTCTTTATTAATATGCCCACTTGGCGCACGCATAAGAGTAATTTTGTCATATCCAAGTTTTTTAAAAATTTCCTTTGCGTAAAGTATATCCTTCCTAACTTTAGCTATTTCCTGATCAAGGTAACTTTTGTAGCGATAGCCAAGCATACCAATCTCATGGTTGTCTTTTTTGATTTTTTCTAGTATTTCGGGGTGTCGCTCAGCCCATTCTCCACTAACGAAAAAAGTAGCTTGGACTTTATTCGATTTCAATTGTTTAAGGATATCGTGAACTTTTTCTTCTCCCCAGCTTATGTTAAACGTTAAGGCAATATTATTTTCATTTGAATTTCCTTTTACAAACGCAGAAGGCTCATCTGAAGATGAAAATACAGAAAAGCTATTGTTGCTTTCAGACCATATTAAAATGGCTGCAATAAGTGCGAACAGTGTAATATAAAAAAATCTCTTCCATCTTGAAAGGCGCCAGGCATAAAAGTAACTCATTCAACTCCCCCTATTCTCTTGTAACTAGTCTATGAATGAGATTGAATAATATGAACAAGCTATTGCAAAAAGGTATAGATATGTTTTAAACGAGTTTGTTATTAGAAGAGATTACTATTAAGATTTCTTACTTTAACCCACTAACTCCCGCGAATTTTGACGAAACATGTGATTAACAGGTAATTAGAAAACTGGGCTTATCGCTAAGCCTTAATGACGAAAGCCTTAGTTGCACTTATGCATTTAGAAAGGATTTATACTTTCTTACCTGCTAAATAAAGATACGAGGTGAAATAATGATAGGATTATTAGTTAACGATATGGAAAAAATGGAAATTGAATATCTTGTAAGACGTGAAATGGAAGAGCTACTAATGGATTTAGACGATCATCGTATTGATCAAGTAATAAAACATTCAATGAAAGAAAGGTATTCATTATTATTTAAGTTATTTCAGCGGGTTGCCAGTGAAAAGGATTGTTTTAAGTATATGCCAAAGCGCTCAAAATACGAATAAAATCACTCATTTCACGTGGTTTAGCGGTGGTGTTTGCTATAAAAACCATCAGCTAGCTCTAATGTTTTAGGCACAAATGTAATGACTATTACAATAAAAATTAGCGGTTTTTTGTGTATTGTGTTGAAATCATGTGAGGAATATGCTATATTATTTCTTGTTGTTAGCAAGTTTTATAAACAAAATAGGTTTTGGTAAAAAGAATTTAATTGATTTTAAAAACCTGTTGACAATTAATCAAATGCATGATAAATTATATCTTGTCGCCAAAAACGACAAAGGATGAA
>NZ_JBMERP010000022.1:0-53416 GCF_049310925.1 Virgibacillus sp. DJP39
TATAAAAAAAGAAGCCATAGTATCTGCTTCTTTTATAAACTAGGTGGCAGGTCATCAGGTTGAAATGAAAATGGCAGTAGTTCCTCCATTGTTACTGTTTTCAGCTGATTTTGTAAATTGGTTAAGTGGATAGTTGTTTCTGGTTGGAAAAATTCGCTCATAACCTGCCTACAGGAACCGCAAGGCGAAACAGGTCTCTTAGTATCTGCTGACACCGCCATTTCTACAAATTCTGTTTCCCCATCAGATACCGCTTTAAAAATTGCTACTCGCTCCGCACATAAGCTGACTGGATAAGCAGCATTTTCTATATTACATCCTGTATATACCTTACCGGATTTTGTTAAAACAGCAGCACCTACTGGGAATTTTGAGTACGGGACATATGCTTTTTTTCTCATTTCAATAGATCTTTCTATCAAATCTTCTTTCTTCATATAATTTTATACCCCTCTCACACTATGTGGAAAAATAGTATAAAAGAATTTCCTTCAATTGTAAAGAAAGTTCTTTTGCCACTACAAGTTTCGAAGTAGTTGATCAAAAATGAAAATTACAGAATGATTAAGCTCCATATAACGTTTTCTTTTTACATCAATGTAATAACTATGCATTAACAATAATTCCATATTTTCTCTAGTAGACGTAATTTGATGAGGATGAACATTTACCTTACTCTCTTTTATTATCTCAAGCACTTCTGTTTCCCATTTATCAAGCATTGTATAAACTGGTTCAGTTTTATTTTTTACTTCAGTGAAAAAAGCCATGTCTTTTTTATTTTCCGGAGGATTGTTCGCTTCATAATTATCCTTTAACAGTTGTAGCTGTTCTTTTAACTCTATTGTTAGTTCTTTTATATTCATATATTTTCGCGCACCTTTCTAACTGCCTCCTCCCTATTTTATCATTTTTTTGACAAGAATCCCACTTGAAAAAGACTTAAAGGTTTCTTAAAGTAGTACGAATGTCGCTTTTTTTCTGCATTGCAAAATTGATTTCTTGGTTCTGCTGTTGAAATGTCTTTTGTATAGCATGATCAACTTGTAGATCCAGAACATGATCCATCAGTTGTAATTGCTCATAAATATGTTTAAATGAATTACAAGTGCTTTTGTTGTCTAGTCCATCGGCCATATTGCTAATTTCATTTCGCATGATACCCATCGATAGCCCTCCTAGTTAAATATATTGTTATAGCGTAGTATTCGCTCTTGTCTTTGTATTACCTTTACGTTCGACAAAACTAGTGACTATAAGCATTTAATAGAAGAATTTAGACAAAAATTTTATTAGGTAATCAATTCTTTTAGAGAAACATACGAAAACAATAGCTTTCTTTTTCTGTAAAATGACTTCCCTATATCTGTTTTGATTCCATCTTGAGATTGAAATAGCCATTTATTTCTGACACCCCTCCATTTATACCAATCGTAACGAATATTATCTTGATGTCTGATGGGTGGGTAAATTTTCTTTAGCGGTGGACTTACCGGGAATGAAAAATTCTGGAACTTTTCATAATCCCATCTGGACCCTGAATGGCATTGAAGTTGTACAAAATTAACCAGACCAGAATAATGGGCTGGACTAAAGATAATTGATGCCAGATGCTTCCCTAGTGCAATTCTTTTTGAAAGGTTCGTAAAGCTATGAACATAAGCTCCATAAAGCGGTAATGTTTTAGATGGTAGCATGACTGCGTTCATGTAAAGCATATTCTGCAAATGATAAGGTAAATCATTAAACACGTGTGCTTTGAAAAAAGATTGTTTTAAAACCGGCTCATGTATTACATTTTGCTCATTTATAATTAAGGCCGTCATCAGCCTGTTCTTATCTTGGTCTATCCAAAATTCATTCCATTCTTTTTCCATGTAGGAGGAGACTCTTAAATAAGGAAGTAAATGAAACATGGGCTTGCTTAGTTTACATGACAACTGATAGGTTAATAATTGGGGATAAACATCGGAAAAAATAAGCCAATTCGCACGCTCATATGTCATAAATAACCTATTTCTCTCTTTTTCCCCTAGTAGTTTTTTGAATGGGGCTAAGTTAAGATCAGTCATATTCCAGCCGGCGTTTCGAGAAACTATACTAGCTAAAAATGCCCAATTTATCTCTTGATACCTGAAATAGAAGTTTTGATATGCATGAGTACGGGTAATATTATCAAAGTTATGTTTTTTTGTTTGCTTTATAATATAATGGAGATAATCCTGATTTTTACACATAGTTAACACATTTTTACCTACTCTCAAATTCCTTTTTCTGTTATGATATTTAGATATATTAAGGGGGAAAGTAATGAATTACCCAAATGGACAAAAGATACAAAGAACCAGTTCAGATACATTTACTACCTCTACTAAGGGATATAGTAATAGAGGAATGACTTTAGAAGAAGATATCAATATAACTAACTCCTTCTATTTAGATTCAGACATTGCTGTTATTCATAAAAAGCCTACGCCAGTTCAAATTGTAAACGTTAATTATCCAAAGCGCAGTGCTGCCGTAATAACAGAAGCCTATTTTAAACAGGCATCAACAACCGATTATAATGGGGTTTACAAAGGGAAACATATTGACTTTGAGGCAAAGGAGACTAAAAATAAGACACGCTTTCCACTAGCAAACATTCACCAACACCAGCATAAACACATGCGTTCTATTGTAAATCATGGTGGCATTTCCTTTTTAATTATTCGATTTGCACAATTAGAGGAAACTTATTTTTTACCTGCAGAGGTATTGTTTAACCTTTGGGACAAACTTTCGAGTGAAAAAAAATCTATACCCTATGAAGACATTAAAAATAATGGATACCTAATTCCATTTCATTACCAAAAAAGAATTGATTATTTAGCAATTATCGATACGCTTTATTTCTAGAACGGAGGCTGATGCAGAATGGCACAAGATAGCCAATCTCGAACAGCAAGACGAAAACAAAAAAAGACACAAAAAAAACCTGTATGGAAAAAAATAGCACTTATCACTAGTATGGTAATTTTAGCTCTGATCCTCGGGGTTGGTGCTCTATTTACGTATTATATTGCCACTGCTCCGGAAATTGATGCAGAGAAGCTTTCTACACCTTTCTCATCAAAATTATATGATAAAGATGGAGATTTGTTTGCTGACTTGGGTGCGCAGCAGCGAACAAAGATATCTTATACAGATCTTCCACCCGTTTTAAAAAATGCTGTTATTGCAACAGAAGATTCACGATTCTTTGAACACCCTGGAATTGATATTTGGCGAATAGGCGGAGCAATAATCGCAAATATCACTGATGGATTTGGATCAGAGGGTGCAAGTACAATTACACAACAAGTGGTTGAGAAAGCTTTCCTAACACCAGACAAAAAAATAAGTCTTAAAGTTCAAGAACAATGGTTAGCATTAAAATTAGAACAAAAGTATAACAAGAAAGAAATTTTAGAAATGTATTTAAATAGAATTTATTATGGCAATGGAGCCTATGGTGTTGCAAAAGCAGCTCAGGTGTACTTTGGTATTACAGATTTGAGTAAGTTGACTTTGCCTCAAGCAGCTATCTTAGCAGGATTACCGCAACGTCCATCTGCTTACAATCCATATGAGAGTCCTGAACTAATGAAAAAGAGAATGAACACTGTTTTAGATCTAATGGTAATGCATGGAAAAATCACAGAAAAAGAGGCCGATAAAGCGAGAGAGGTGGATATACCTTCTCTTCTAAAAGAAACTAAACCTGATGAAGCTTCTTATGCGGCATTTATTCAAAAAGTAAGAGAAGAAGTAGCTGCAAAAGTCGATGGAGCAGATATATATACGGATGGTCTCAAAATATATACTACTCTAGACACTAGCGCACAAAAACATGTTGAGTCTTTGTTGACCGACACAGAAAACAATCCAATTCCTTATTACGATGATGAAATGCAGGCTGGTATGGTTGTGCTCGATACACAAAACGGTGCAATTCGTGCAGTTGGAGGTAGTCGTGACAGTTTAGAGAATCGCGGATTTAACTATGCACTAGATATAAAACGACAGCCTGGCTCAAATATAAAACCAATTACCGTATATGGACCAGCAATAGAAAACCTAAAATGGTCAACCTATCATCAAATAAATGATGATAAACCATATTTACTCAAAGGAACCACTCCTAAAAAATATGTTCGTAACTTTACTAGGGATTACATTGGTTGGGTGTCTCTTCGAACAGCTTTAGCTAAGTCATTGAACGTCCCTGCTTTGAAGACTTTAGAAGAAGTTGGTATTGACAAGGCACAACCATTTGCAGAAAGCTTAGGAATAAAGTTTAATGATGACAAAATGGCGATTGGTGATGCTATCGGGGGTACAAAAACAGGTACCTCTCCTCTCACACTTGCTGGGGCATACCGTGCTTTTGCAAATGAAGGAATATACAACGAACCATACGCAGTCACTAAAGTTGAATTTCCAGATGGATCTGAAGTAGATGTTAAACCAGAACCAAAGCCAGTGATGTCTGATTACACAGCATATATGATATCTGATATGCTGAAAACAGCAATTACTGAAGGAACTGGAGTAAACGCAAATATCCCTGGACTTCAAGTAGCAGGTAAAACTGGGACTACGAATAAAGATGGTCTAGATGGGCCTAAAGACTCCTGGTTTACTGGATATACAACAAACTATACAATATCCGTCTGGACCGGCTATGAACATGAAGATCAAGGTCTTCAAAATAGTCAGATACCACATGCATTGTTTAAAAACACAATGATCAAACTTTCAGAGGGTAAAGAAACAGCAGATTTCCAAAAACCAGATTCAGTGGTTGAGGTTGCTGTCGAGCAAGGAACCAGACCAGCTAAATTACCAAGTAAATATACGCCAGAATCAAAAATAATCACAGAGCTATTTGTGAAAAGTAATACACCAACGAATACTTCTAAAAAATTTGATCAACTAGATCCAGTTGCTGGACTAAAAGCCAAATATGACAAAGATTCACAATCTATACAGATTGAATGGGATTATAATTCTAATGATGCAGTATTCCAAGTTAGCGCAAGTATAGATGATGGTGCAATGCAAGAACTATCATCAACTGAGGATAAATCATTGGAAATTTCCAATGTCGAACCGGGTTCCAGCTATACTATCCAGGTTATAGCGGTAGATAAGGACGATTCCGAAAATGTAAGTGAAGCAACGACTACAACTGTAAAGGTTCCAAAAGATGAAGAAGAAGACAAAGATAAGGATAAGGATAAGGATAAAGAAAAACAGGTAGCAGAACCTGTAAAGGGATTAAAGGCTAATTATGAAGAAGAAACAAATGCCATCAACGTTTCTTGGCAATATGACAAACCTTTTTCCCTATTTGAAGTGACTGTAACTCCGGATGGAAAATCGGCAACGACTCAGGATGTGAAATCTAAAGGTCTTGTTATCGAAGGTGAAGGTGTACAGCCGGGGCAAACATACACTATATCAGTGGTTACGGTTGATAAGGCCGGAAATCGAAGTGAACCTACAACGACCACAGCCAAAGTTCCTGAAGCGGAAAACAAACCGGATGACGGAGACGATCCAAAAAAACCAGATGAATAACCAAAAAGATCACTCAGACTATGAGTGATCTTTTTTCGGCAGTAAAGAAAGTATAAACACTTCTTTCTGCATAAGTATAACTAGGGCTTTTGCTATAATGTTTGGCGATAAGCCCTATTTTTCTAATTTCTTTTTTTCATTCTTTTCTGCCCTTCTCTACATATACCCAATAAAGGACAGTCGGGACAATTTGGATTTTTTGCTTTACAATGGTACCTGCCAAAAAAAATAAGCCTATGATGGGTTGCTGTCCACTCTTCTTTTGGAACCTTTTTCATTAGTGTTTCTTCAACCTGTATTACGGAGTCCTTCCAACGACAGATTCCCAGGCGTTTAGAGACTCGTTCTACATGTGTATCCACTGCAATTGCCGGTTCACCAAAAGCTACTGACGCAACAACGTTTGCAGTCTTACGTCCCACCCCTGCAAGCTTAACCAATTCTGACTTCGTATTAGGAACCTCGCCATTATAATAATCAATTAACGAGCGACAAAGCTTTTGAATGTTTTTAGCTTTATTCCTGTATAAGCCAATCGATCGAATGTCAGATTGCAGTTCTTCAACTGATACAGCAAGAAAATCCTCAGGTGTTTTATATTTTTGAAATAGGTTTTTCGTAACCTTGTTTACAAGTACATCTGTGCACTGGGCAGAAAGCAACACAGCTATAACAAGTTCGAACGGATTTTTATAGGTGAGTTCACATTCGGCATTAGGGAACATTTTTGTAATTTCATCTAAGGAGTGTCTTATTTGGACTTTTGTTAACAAGATTAATCCTCCCCTTCTAGCCAATTATAGTAAAACGAAGTATCTCGCTTTTTTTCAGTGTTATTATTGGGAGTAGTTTGTTTTTTATGGAAACTCTTGCTCGATTCTCGGGCTTGTTCAACTGTTGTAATTCCTTTTTTCTTCCATTCACGTAGAATACGATCGATATATTTAAAATTTAATTTCCCCATCAAAACAGACTCTCTAAGGGCTGCTTTAATTAACGAGGGTTCTAATTTATCCTCATCCAACCAAACATTTACCGTTTCAATTTCAAATGGAGAAATAGGTCGTCCAAACTCTTGCTCAAATAAGATAAACAAGGTGCCATCTTCAGGTTCAGACTCCTGTTTTTTCTTCTTTTCTTCAAATAAACGGTTCCAAAGTGGATCTAAAGAATATATTTCGGATACTCGGTTTTCGCTATTTTGTTTCTGTTGAATAGACAAATAATTCTTTTGAATAAGTTGCCGTAATGTTTGGGCACATTCCTGCTCACTTAAGGTTAATATTTCAGCCAACTCTAGCGGGGTTGGAAACTCATTTTTCACAGATAAAAAACGATGTATTTGTAAAATGAGCATAGTTTCTGTTTCGTTTAAACCAAGCGATTTGTATGTGGTGAGTAACTTTATCGGTATAGACAATTGGTCGATTAATAGTGTTTGATATGATATTGATTTAGTCAAATTAATACACCTCATTCCTAGTATAGCATGAAATTCATCTATTTTTATTAGCTATTTTACTTAGGTATTGTTGCTCTTCAACTACCGTAGTTGATTAAAATTGAGACGTAACAGCTGTACTGATTTCCGCTACGGGCAGTCGCTTTCACCGGAATTTTATTTAAAAAGACTCCCCTGTGCTTTAGTCGCCAAAGGGAGTCTTTTTGAATTTTTATGGATATAAACGGTTTAGCAAACGAGGAAATGGGATAGTTTCTCGTACATGGTCGACCCCAGATAACCAAGCAACCGTACGTTCAAGTCCTAATCCAAACCCTGAATGTGGAACACTGCCATATTTACGTAATTCTAAATACCATTTGTAGGCTTCACCAGTAAGACCATGTTCTTCGTAACGTTCTGTCATCAATTCTAGATCATCAATTCTTTGTGACCCACCTATTATTTCTCCATAACCTTCAGGTGCAATTAAATCTGCGCATAATACAACATCAGATCGATTTGGATCTGGTTTCATATAAAATGCTTTTATCGATGCTGGATAATTCGTAATAAATACTGGTTTATCAAAGTGTTCTGCAATAGCAGTCTCATGTGGAGAACCGAAATCTTCACCCCACTCAATATCTTCAAAGCCTTTTTCCTTTAATAAAGTAATTGCATCATCATAAGAAATTCGTGGAAATGGCGCTTTAATCGTTTCAAGTTTTTTTGTATCACGTTCTAAAATAGTTAATTCCAACTTACAATTTGCAAGAACTGACTGAGCCACAAAGCTAACATATTGTTCTTGAATATTTAAACTTTCTTCGTGATCAACAAAGGCCATTTCTGGTTCAATCATCCAAAATTCGATCAGATGCCTTCGAGTTTTAGATTTCTCAGCACGAAAAGTTGGACCAAACGAAAACACTTTGCCAAATGCCATTGCTGCAGCTTCCATATAGAGTTGTCCACTTTGTGATAGATAAGCTTCCTCTTCAAAATACTTCGTATGAAATAATTCTGTTGTCCCTTCTGCGGAAGATCCGGTAAGAATTGGTGGATCTATTTTGACGTATTCATTTTCATTAAAAAATTCGTATGTAGCACGTATTATTTCATTTCTGATTTTCATAACAGCATGCTGGCGTTTTGAACGTAACCAAAGATGACGATGATCCATCAAGAATTCTGTTCCGTGTTCCTTCGGTGTGATAGGATAATCTGTTGCTTCGTGGATCAATTCAATTTCACTAACCTGCATTTCGTAACCAAATGGTGATCGCGTGTCCTCTACAATTTTTCCGGTTATGTACATAGATGTCTCTTGTGTCATATTTTTGGCTAATTGAAAGGTTTCCTCTGTAACGTCACTTTTAGCCACAACTGCTTGCATAAATCCTGTACCATCACGAAGTTGTAAAAATGCAATTTTACCGCTTGATCGTTTATTTGTAAGCCATGCACCTATAGTTACTTGTTGTTCTTCATTTTTTGGTGATTGTGATATTGTAATTTTCAAGTTAAATCCTCCATATTTTTAATTGTGACTACTGACAAAACGTTTAATTCGTTCTGCTGCTTCAGTTAGTAAATCAATCGAACTTGCATAAGATAATCTTACGTTTCCTGGTGATCCAAACCCTGATCCAGGAACGAGTGCTACCTTTTCTTCTTCAAGTATTGCAGTTACCCATGCATCAACGGAATCAAACCCGTTCATTCTAGCAGCTTTTTCAACATTTGGGAAAAGATAGAAAGCGCCTTTAGGTTTTTCACAATCTATCCCAGGTATGTCTACTATCAACTCGTATAACATTTCTAAGCGTTCCTTAAAAGCTTGTTTCATCTCTATAATTGGATCAACGGACGAATTATATGCCGCAAGTGCTCCATATTGCGCAATAGAGGTGGGGTTAGACGTTGAATGTGATGCAAGGTTCGTCATTGCCTTGATGATTGTTTCATCTCCTGCAGCATATCCTATACGCCATCCTGTCATAGCATGTGATTTTGAAAGTCCGTTAATAACTATAGTAAGTTTTTTAAGTTTGGCTGACAATTGTGCAATAGAAACGTGTAAATCATCTGTATAAATTAGTTTTTCGTATATTTCATCTGAAATGATTAAAATATTGTGTTTTATACAAACTTCACCTAAGGCTTTTAACTCATTTTCATCATACATCATTCCAGTAGGATTACTTGGTGAATTTATAATTACAGCCTTTGTTTGTTCCGTAATTGCTGCCTCTAGTTGTTCTGGCGTTAATTTAAAACTGTTTTCTTCTGTTGCCTTGACAATGACAGGGTTACCTCCAGCAAGCTTCACTTGTTCTGGATAGCTGACCCAATATGGGGCAGGAACAATCACTTCATCTCCAGGGTTTAATAAAACCTGAAACAACGTATACAATGCATGTTTAGCACCTGTGGTTACGATGATTTCATCAGTACTATAATCTAAGCCATTTTCATTTTTAAATTTAGCACTAATAGCTTTACGCAGCTCCAATACTCCACTGGATGGTGTGTATTTAGTCATGCCATTGTCCATCGCAGCTTTTGCAGCTTCAATAATGTATTGTGGTGTATTAAAGTCGGGTTCTCCAGCGCCTAATCCGATGACGTTATGTCCTTCTTCTTTTAGACGCTTCGCCTTGGCAGTTATGGCAAGTGTAGATGATGGTGTCAACGTTTTGACTCTATTTGCTAATTCCATTTTATCACCTTTTCTAATTAAAAATTGATTTAAGCCGGTATTGCTGTACACGTGTACCATCGAACATGGACAAGTAATCAAAAATATAGCGGTTTGAATCATCTATATACGTCACTTCCCATAAAGGCTCACTGTTTTCAATTGCCGGTGTAATATCTATTAGTTCACAATCCTCACATTGCTTTGCCCATGAGTTCTTTATTTCCTGCTGACTAATAATTTCTGCTTGATTAAAAGTGGTTAGTTTACCACTATTTTCATTTAACGGGACAAAAACGATTTTATTCGCGCCTTCATTTGTAGATCCGAAAATGACATGAAACTGATTTTTTCCATTATATTCTGTAATATTTTCAATCTGTGACACACTAGTCTTTTCAATAACCGCATCTTTTGAGTCTTGATATTTTAAGGTTCTGTTATCTTGAATATCACTGTACAAGAAAAAAAGATACGTTAAACAAGAAATAACGATTAGAATTAGTCCCAACAACACCCATTTAATCCAACTATGTACGGTATATTGTGAATTTTGCTTCCGCATTATTCTTATCATCCAATGCCAAACCAAACATTAGATTTTCTTCCTTCAGTGTTCGATTTAATGTATCGACAATTTTGTATAGATCTGATGAATAGGCAACCCTGACAGTTGAAATGGTTTCATATTTTTTATCCATCAATTTCCCTCCAATTATAAAACCTTCTTGTTTTATCATATTTTTCTACACATTATCCTCAAAACAATTGTTCATACTATGATTACGCTTGAGAACAATTCCCCATTAATTATAACAAGCAAATAACTTTTATGTTAAAAAAACGTTCCTAACCCAAACCTTTTTTCCTGGTGTACAATAATGTGCATCAGATTTTTTTTACATATGAATTGTTAAAACCACTCTTTGGCTTTTTTCATCAGATCATGAGTTGTCGTGAAACTTGTTGGTACATCTGGAATGGAGTCTATAAAATATTTACTGTACCTCGCCTTCATCATACGTGCATCACAAACAAATACGATACCTCTGTCATTTGATGAACGAATAAGCCTTCCGAATCCTTGTTTAAAACGAATAACTGCATTTGGCAATGATAGTTCAAAAAAAGCATTTTTCCCCTGTTCCTTCAAGTAGCTCGACTTTGCTTCATACACAGGGTGGTTTGGAGGTTGAAAGGGAAGCCTTACAATCATTAGACAGGAAAGATCTTCTCCTGGAATATCCACACCTTCCCAAAAAGAGCTTGTTCCTAATAATATGGCTTTATCGAAATTGATAAAATTTTTCTTTAATCTAGACCGACTACCACTGGATATACCCTGTGCAATCAACATGTATTTAGTATCAAGCGTTTCTTTCAACAAATAATAAGCACGTTTCAACATGTCATAGGATGTAAATAGGATTAACATCCTCCCTTTTGTAATGTCAGCAAGTGAAATTATTGCCTCACAAGTGGAATAAATAAAATCATCTATATTGCCACCCTTTATGTCCGGAAAATCATTCGGAACTAAAAGCTGCACTTGGTCATGATAGGAAAATGGTGATTTTATTTTGTTTGTTAGTAAGCGGTCATCTGGGATTCCTAACCTTTTTTTTATAAATGAAAAAGATTGTTTCATGGTCAATGTTGCGCTCGTTAAAACAATACTTTCTTTTTGTTGAAACAAGTCATTCGCAAGTAATTGAGAAACTTCAATCGGTTCGCTATACAAAAATGCTGCGTTTTTTGCACCGTACGCTTCAATCTCAATCCATTTTACATGTTTTTCGTGTTCATCTATTAAAAATAAATGTTCAATCCTGTCAATATTTGCTTGCAATGTCTGCATAGTCGATAAAAATTCATCCTGTTTTGATTTATCTAATGCCTGTATTTTCACCAATTGATGTTCGGCAAAAGTTAGAAAGTGAATAAGGTCACGCAAGTAAAACGTTAATCTTGATGCAATTTCTTTTATAGTTTGCCAATCCTTAGAACCTTCTTTATCCTTGTCAAAACGATATTGAATTCTCCCAACATCACTTACTGCTTTTTGAGTCCGGTTCTGTTCTGTTACAAATTGAAATAGCATGCGAAACAAATCATCTATTTCGTATTTAGTCAGGGAATATGTTTCATTCCATTCAGGTATAGCAATATCATTTTTTCCAATAACCTTAGCAAGCCAATTTCCATCGTCACTGGTACCAATACTGTTTAACGTGTATTGGAAGTTAGTATAATCCAATGTTAGTCCATAGTGCTTTGATACAGTTTCTTCAAGGTGATGCGCCTCATCAATAATCGCTTTTTGATAGGAAGGTATAAACTGGAACTCATTAGACATATCGGTACAAAGCAACGCATGATTGGTAATGACGATGTCAGCCTGCTGCGCATTTCTGCGTGCTCTTTGATAAAAAGACTTAGTTGACCATGGGGAGTTAATGTCATATACCCCTTCACTTTCGGCTGAGATACGTTTATGAAACAGAAACCCCTTTGATGGTAATTGGATTTCCTCAAAATCTCCATTTTCCGTTTCAGTCAACCAAACAAGAATCATTGCTTTTGTTAGTGTTATGTCATAATTATCATTTGTGTCATCCGATAATTCTTTTTCAAATTTTTCAAGGCTGATATAATGCTGCCTTCCCTTAAGCAGAGCTGTTTTAAAATTAAAGGGCACTAATTGCTTGACTAACGGTATCTCACTGTCCAAAAGCTGAGATTGTAATTGTGTCGTATATGTACTGATAACGATTCGTTTTTTCTTTACTACAGCTTCAAAGACAGCTGGTAATATATAAGCTAATGATTTACCAGTCCCTGTTTCTGCCTCGATTAATGCATGCTTTTTCCCTTGAAAAGCGTCAAATATTTCCTCAGACATTTCTCTTTGACCGACTCGTTTCTCATAATGATCCATTAAGTTATCCATCGAACCTTCTGACTCATAGATAGCATCCAAATAATCGCCAAATGAGAGTTGCATATCTGATTTGTGGCTTTCTATTTCATTAACCTTTTTAAAGGCCAATCCTTTATAAGAAGTTATTGTTTGTTGTTCAATCGTTGAGAATGCTAATGCTTCACTTCTTGCAAAAAGAAGTTCGTACAAATCAGATTTTAATTTTTTTTCTAATCGAAGCAACTGATTTACCGTTTCATATGGCAAAGTTTCAAGTTTTTGCTTTAAGTGTAAAAATAATGAAGCTGTTACATATGCATCAGATAGTGCACGATGTGGATCGGTATGTTGAATATTTGTATATTCCGCAAGCTGACTAAGTTTATAGCTTGGTGCTTGAGGAAATAATATCCGCGAAAGTTCTACTGTATCAATAACAGGATTATTTAATGGCTTTTTATCGTTTTTAATAAGTTCCGCATTTAAGAATCCCAAATCAAAAGGAACATTATGGGCAATTAGATAACTATTTTCAAAAATCTCCACGATTTCATCCGCTTTTTCTGAAAAGCTCGGTGCATCTATTACATCATCATCCATTATTCCTGTTAAGTTTGAGATAAATGTTGGAATAGGCTTGTTCGGATTAAGAAAAGTTCCATATTCTCCTATGATTTTATCATCTTCAACAACCACAATTCCTACTTCAATAATTTTATCATCATTAGACGGTGAATGTCCTGTTGTTTCAAGATCTATTATTACGTACCTATTCATTATCCCACCTCAATATCTACTTTACACTTTTCATTATATATGAAAACTCTTATCATTTAAAAATGATAAGAGTTTTCTTCTTTTATAAAACTTCTACATTTCCGTTAGTGGAGGTTCCTGTTCAATTACCTCTTCAACTTTATTATCCTGATTCATTAATGCAACTTTGGGTTTAAACGAAACCAATTCTTCATCCGATAGGATTGCATAAGTAACGATAATAACCGTATCACCAGGTTGGACTAATCTTGCAGCTGCTCCATTCAAACAGACAACACCTGAACCCCGTTCTCCTGCAATAACATACGTTTCTAGGCGAGCTCCGTTATTATTATTAACAATTTGGACTTGCTCATGTGGTAGAATACCTACTTTATCTATAATATCCTGATCGATTGTAATACTGCCAACATAATTCAAATTAGCTTCTGTTACTCGTGCACGATGAATTTTAGCTTTCATCATTGTACGAAACATACTATTTCCCCCTATATATGTTTAACAATTTCTCCGCTTCTATCGAACAGCAGATTGTCAATTAACCTTGCTCCCTCAAAAAAAACTGCTGCAGCCAAGATCACTTGCTGATCAACTGTAGATACAGGCTTAAGTTCTGGATAACTTAATAACTCAACATAGTCGATTTTACCATTAGTATGGTTATCAATCGTATCTAAAACCTCTTTTACTACTATAGCAGGATTTTTCTCCCCGTCAACAACTACTTGCCTGCCATATTCTAAAGCTTTGTATATCCATGGTGCGTCCACACGTTCATCCTCGCGCAGATTAACATTTCGACTACTCTTTGCCAGACCATCTTTTTCACGAATCGTTGGCAATGTAACTAGTTCAACAGGAAAATTTAAATCTTTTATCAAAGCATCGACAACTGCTACTTGCTGCGCATCTTTCCTCCCAAAATATGTTCTGGTAGGCTGAACGATAAGGAATAGTTTTGATAATACTGTTACAACTCCCTGAAAATGTCCTGGCCGCGTTTTACCACACAACACGTTAACCCGGTCCTTAATGTCCATGCTGATTACCATTTTATTAGGATACATGTCTTGTGTTTGAGGGATAAATAGAATGTCAACTCCTACATCTTTTGCATTCATAATATCTTGTTCTTCATCCCTTGGGTATTGCTCATAATCCTCACTCGGTCCAAACTGCAATGGGTTAACAAAAATACTGGTGATTACAATATCATTTTCTTTTTTTGCCTGCTTCATTAAAGCGACATGCCCTTCGTGAAAAAACCCCATCGTCGGAACAAAACCAACTGTCTTGTTTTCAAGGATGAATGAAAATGCAAGGTTTTGCATTTCACTTACCGTACGAATAATTTTCATTTTTCTACCTTCTTTTGACTTATCAATTTGATGTAAAGCTATATTTTTCGGATGGAAACGTTTGGTCAACTACATCGTTCCGGTAAGATTCAATTGCTTCTTTAACCGTACTGTTTAAATCTGTATACGGTTTAGCAAATTTTGGCAAACGGTCAACACCATACTTTAAAATATCATGATACACTAATACTTGTCCATCACAATTTGCACCTGCACCAATGCCAATTGTTGGAATAGATAGAGCTTCCGTTACTATTTTTGCTAATTCCATTGGGATACATTCAAGGACCAAAGCGATTGCCCCACTAGCCTCCAATTTTTTAGCATCTCCTATTAGTTTATCAGCAGTTTCTTTGTCCTTTCCTTGAACCTTATAGCCACCTAGTACGTTGACAGACTGTGGTGTCAATCCCAAATGTGCAATTACTGGTATCCCAGCATCGGTTAATCGTTTTGTTAAAGTAAGTATTTCTTCTGAGGCACCTTCAATTTTCACTGCCTGTGCATCTGTTTGTTGGAAGATGCTACGTGCATTTTTAAGTGATTCCTGAGGAGAAATGTGGTAGGACATAAACGGCATGTCGACTACTACAAATGTATTTGCCGCTCCACGTCTTACTGCCTTTCCGTGATGTATCATATCGTCTACAGTGACTTTAATGGTTGAATCATAACCCAACACAACCATACCCAATGAATCCCCTACAAGGAGCATGTTTATTCCCGCTTCTTCAGCTAATTTTGCAGCTGGATAATCATAAGCAGTTAGCATTGTTATCTTTTTATTTTCCTGTTTCATTCGTTGAAGATCTATTCTAGTTAACATTTTTATCTCCTCCTCCAAACCAATCAATTTCTGCTGAATACAGTTTTTGAATCCTGCCATCATCATTTTCAATTAACAGTGCACCATCATTGGCAATTCCATCAAATTTAGCAGTCCAGTTTTTTTTCATAGTGTTTACTTTAATGTCCTGTCCTATTTTAAATCCATAGCTTTCCCATTTTTCTTTCGTTTCCGTGAATCCATTGGTTATATACTGATTATACGTAGGTTCAAATGTCTGTAAAATTTGTTGAATGAGATCCTTGATAGGTCTTTCTTCCTTAGATGCAATATGTAATGAAGTTGCTGTATTTACTAGGTCTTCTGGAATCTCGTTGATTGAATGGTTCACATTTATTCCTATTCCAATTACAATATATTGAATTTGGTCTTGTTCAGCTTGCATTTCAGTTAAAATTCCTGCAACCTTCTTCTGATTAATCAGTACATCATTTGGCCATTTAATTTGGGGTGTAATACCAAGCTGTTTACTAAAAACTTCTGCAATAACTGTTGCTGTTAGTAAGGTTAACTGTGGTGCTAAATATGGTAATATCTTTGGCCTTAGAATGATGCTCATCCAGATACCTTTGTTTTCACTTGAATGCCAGGGTCTGTTCATTCTCCCTTTACCTTCTGTTTGCTCATCAGCAATAACAACAGTTCCATGTAAAGCATTTTCACTAGCAAGCTGGTGTGCTAGGTGCTGTGTTGATGTAACTGAATGTCTGTGTATTATTTTATTTCCTAACCACTCTGTTTGAAGTCCCCAGTGTAATGTGTTTTCACTTGTTTTAGATGGGTACGCTGTAATTCTATATCCTTTTTTTGTTTTTCCTTCAATTCTGTATCCATCTTCCTCTAACTTTTTCATATGTTTCCATATAGCAGCACGTGAAATGTGTAATTCATTTGATAATTGTTCTCCAGATATATAGGTGGAGTTATTCTCTGCCAGTAATTTTATTAATTTGTTCCTGGTGGATTCCATTTTACCCAATCCTTTAATTCAGTTTTTTTGTTTAGAACATGATTTTGAACAACAAAGTCCTCCAATTCATTTAGGGCTTCTTTTATCCAGGGACCTTTATCTTTATTCGGAAATAAGGTAATTAAATCCTGCCCATTGATTTGTAATTCTTGTCTGGAATGGATGGGAAGTGAATTGTAAATAGTTAATAATTCAGCTTTAGTTACCAAGGAACTTGGATCTATCATTGTTATTAAGCGCATAAAAGCATCAATATATTTTTGCTGTAAGCAATATAAAAAACGATTATCGATACCGTTTACCTTATAGTAATTTACAGCTTTAATTAAATGTCTAACCTCTTTTTTCTCCTGATTGGAACACTTCCAGGAATCAAGCCATTCTTTTATAGGTATGTTTGATTCCAAATAATGAAATAAGGTGACTACCTCAGAAAAACTTTTTAATGGAATAAAATTTGATGGAAGGTTTCCAATAATATATGGATAGTTTATCATAACTGGTAGATACAGATGAATTTCTGTTCTTTTTAAATATTCCAATCCATTTTTAATGAATAAACCACCAAAAAATTTAGTGATCTCAGTACGAACACGTTCCACTGCCAATTTAGAAATTTCAGGAGCGATTATCTTCATGTTATTTATTGTTTCAGGATCTATCTCGAATCCGAGCTGACTTGAAAATCGAAGTGCACGTATGACTCTTAATGGGTCCTCGTCAAATCTTTCTCTACCATTACCTACAGTTCGAATGATTTTATGTTTAAGATCATTCATACCATCGAATAAATCTATAATATCCCCTGAATGATCCATTGCTAACGCGTTAATTGTAAAGTCCCGGCGTTTTAAATCATCGTCAATAGTCTGAATAAACTTAACGTTGTCAGGCCTTCGCTTATCCGAATACTTTCCATCTACCCTGAATGTTGTTACTTCATACGACTTGTTTTTATGTCTAACGATAACTGTCCCGTGTTCGAGCCCAACTGGTATTACATTTGGAAATAGCTGTTGAACCTTTTCCGGCGGTGCAGAAGTAGCAATGTCTATGTCAGAGATTGTTCGATTAATTAAATAATCTCGTACACATCCACCAACGAAATATGCTTGATAACCATTATTATTTAATTTATCAATAATATGCACAGCTTCGTCAAATGTTTGATCAAGCATTCTGTTCACCACTTTTTACATTCATTTTTTTGATAAAACACGATTATATATATCTGAATACTCTTTAACAATGATTTCTGAGTGAAAAAACTCTCTAGCGCGCCTAAAAGCATTACGGGAAAAGCGTTTTAACAATTCCTCGTTCTGCAGTAATTGTACAGCATATGCTGCCGCTTGGTCAGTATCGCCTACACTAACAATATAACCCGTCTCATTATGCTCGATAACTTCTGGGATTCCTCCGGTGTCAGTTCCGATAGTTGGAACCTCACATGCCATAGCTTCCAGCAGAACAAGACCAAAACTTTCTTTTTCTGACATCAGTAATTTTAAATCCGAAATAGATAGGAGATCACTGATATTTTTTTGTTTTCCAAGAAACAAAATTTCATTATTTAAACCAAGTGAATCGACTAATTGACAAATACTTGAGTACTCAGGACCATCACCGACAAGTAACAGTTTAACATTCATTTTCGCTTTAATTTTGTTGAAGGTGTGAATCACATCCTCAACTCGTTTTACTTTACGAAAATTAGAAATATGGATTAAAACTTTTTCGTCCTCTTTAATACCGTATTGTTTTTTAATATGTGGCAATTCTTTTTTGCTGTATTCATGTTCATTTACAAAATTATAGACAACATCAATTTCTCTTGTAATTCCGAGCATGTCTTTAGTTTGCCCAACAAGACTTTTTGAAACAGCAGTAACTGCATCAGATTGCTCAATCCCGTGCGTTATCATTTTCTTGAAGGTTTGATCTATCCCAAGTACTGTGATATCAGTACCATGTAACGTAGTAACAATTTTAACGTCATGTTTAGCAATATCTCTGGCTAATATGGCGCATATCGCATGCGGCATGGCGTAGTGTACGTGTAGAACATCTAGCTTCTCTCTATCTATTACATCTGCCATTTTATTTGCAAGTGCTAAATCAAAAGGCGGATATTGAAAAACCGGGTAATGGTTTAGTTCTACTTCATGATAAAAGATTGTCGGGTATACGCGACTAAGACGAAATGGCAAGCTTGAGGTAATAAAGTGTATTTCATTTCCCTGTTCAGCAAGCAACATACCCAACTCAGTCGCAATAACACCAGACCCCCCAACAGTAGGATAACATGTTATTCCTATTTTCATTATATATTCATTTCCTTATCTTTTTTATTTTGCTTTACTACTTCTCTCCATTGAAAATCACCACGCTCCAAAGCGCGAATTAAAATCTCTCCAGCAGCTAAATTTGTTGCTAATGGAATCAGATAGACATCACAAAGTCTCATTAGCGCAGTTATATCAGGTTCGTGGGGTTGTGCTGTCATTGGATCCCGAAAAAATATAACCATATCCATTTCATCGTTAGCCACCATTGCCCCGATTTGCTGGTCACCTCCTAGTGGACCAGACTGAAATCGATGGATTGGAAGATTTGTTTCTTCCGTTATCAACAATCCAGTTGTTCCAGTAGCATAGATAGAGTGTTTTTGTAATACATGTTTGTAGGCAGTACTAAATCTTACCATTTCTTGTTTTTTTTCATCATGTGCTATTAATGCAATGTTCACCAGATTCACCTTCTCCCCATTATTATCCTATCCTTTATTTTTGCTTCCAGCGATCTTTATCACGCGTTTCTATTTTTGTGATAGACCGAACGAATGCATCCGATAAATCAATATCAAGCGAGTTTGCAAAACTGATGAGAACAAATAACATATCTCCCAGTTCATCCTCGATTGCCTTGTCATGTTCAGTGATTTTTTTTGGTTTTTCACCAAAATGATGATTAACTTCCCTTGCCATTTCTCCGAGTTCTTCTGTTAACCTAGCAATCTGAGCAAGCGGGGAGAAGTAGCCTATTTCAGATTTCGAAATATATGTATCCACTCGTTGTTGCATTTCATGAGTCGTAAGTGTATTTTTATTAGTTGTCATTTGCATTCCCCCAATAAATGTTTTCTTCCTCTCATGTTAGCTAATTGACTTTAATTTGACAAATTATTAACCTGCTAAAACATACACGTTGTTGATTCTACTGAAATTGTCTATAATAGAAAAAGTGTGTTTCTAGGTGAAGCCTGCACAAAAATAAAAATATAGGTGAATAAATTATTTTTAAATATGAAAAGGAATGGGAGGGTTCATGGTGGTTTTTGGTATAAAAATTAAAAACGTCATATTTATCTTATTAGGTTCAGCAATTTTTTCTTTTGGTCTTGTACATTTCAATATGCAAAACAACCTTGGTGAGGGAGGATTTACTGGTATAACACTATTGATGTATTTTCTTTGGGGATGGGATCCTGCTGTTACAAACATTATACTCAATATTCCAGTATTTTTTATCGGTTGGAAGTTCCTTGGACGTAATACTTTTACTTATACAATCATAGGTACGCTTTCAGTATCTTTATTCCTGGCAATCTTTCAACTCAAGCCTTTCCAGTTGGATTTACAATCTGACATGACATTAGTTGCATTATTTGCTGGCGTATTTATCGGGGTGGGACTGGGAATTATTTTCAGATATGGTGGCACTACCGGAGGGGTAGACATAATAGCGAGACTAGTCCACAAATATGCAGGCTGGAGTATGGGGAAGACAATGTTTCTGTTCGACGCAGTTGTAATAGCAACATCTGTAATTACTTATTTAGAACTAGTTGAAGGTATGTATACTCTAGTAGCTGTTTATATAGCTGCACGCGTAATTGACTTTATCCAGGAAGGTGCTTATTCAGCACGTGGGGCAACTATTATATCCAGCAAGAGTGACAGTATCGCTGAAACAATTATTAGAGATATGGATCGTGGAGTAACTGTTCTTACAGGAAGAGGAAGTTTTACTGGAGAAACCCGCGATGTTTTATATTGCGTGGTAGGAAGAAATGAAATAGTACGATTAAAAAATGTAATAAACAGCATAGATCCACATGCATTTGTTGCTGTTAGCTCTGTTCATGACGTGGTAGGAGAAGGTTTTACATTAGACGAAAACAAAAATCCGATCGCTGATTGATTGTGAAAGCAGCAACATCACTGTTTATATCAAATTAGAAAACTTGGCTTATCGCCAAGTCTTAATTGCGAAAGCTCTAGTTGTACTTATGCAGTAAGAAAGGATTTATACTTTCTTACCTGCCAAAAAAGATGGCACAGTTGGCCATCTTTTTATTCATTACTTGCTGTAAACATTAGGATGAATCGAATTAATTCTGCAAGAGCAACTAAGGCAGCTGCAACGTATGTTAAAGCTGCTGCATTAAGAACCTTCTTCGTTTCACGTTCTTCATTATTATTTATAACACCTGTTGAAACCAACTGTGTCATTGCACGACTTGAAGCATTAAACTCAACGGGTAATGTGACCAGTTGGAAAAGTACTGCTACGGCAAAAAATATAATGCCAAACAGCACAAGGTTCATCATACCAAATATAAATCCGCCTATGATAAGGAAAATAGATAAATTTGAACCAAGACTTGCAACAGGTACTAAAGCATGTCTAAATCTCAAAAAAGCATAGGCTTCAGCATCCTGAATTGCATGACCAACCTCATGTGCTGCAATTGCAGATGAGGCCATTGACTTGCCGTGATAGTTTCCACTGGACAAACGCAGGACTTTATTTCTAGGATCATAGTGGTCAGACAAAAATCCTTTCGTTTCTTCAACTTGTACATCATATATACCATTATCATTTAAAATTTTACGAGCAACCTCTGCACCTGTCATTAAGGAAGACGTTGGTTTTTTTGAATACTTTTTATATGTTCTCTTAACTTTAGATTGTGCCCAAAGCGGGATAATCATTAACAAGGCAATATAAACAATATATCCACCAAGTGTCATAGCTATTCCTCCATAAAATAATAGTCTTACTAAGGTCAATTTTAGTCAAAGATGACATAAAAGTCAACTGTCAGACTCTCTTTGCTGACGTTTCTTTTCGGCTTTATATTTTATCCAACTGACATAAGCTAATACCACTATAATGGTTCCACCAACAATGATTATAACCCATAATAAAGAAGACGTACCCTGGATGAGATTAACTATTGTAGAATAAGTATAAATACTCAAATATAATCAACCCCTTAAAACCTTTTTCCCTTTATAAAGTTATGTAAGGTTAGAAGAGGATATCACAACTATTACAGCAACTGCTTATTTTTGTTCTTAATTGTGAGCGCATAAGCGATGAAAATGGATACTACACTTAACCAAAAAGTAAAGTAACCAATCTTATTCATGTAAACATTTAAGGAAGAATATACAGGCATCATGTTAAATACGTAATCAATTATGTCATTATGTAATGTCCAGATAGCAGCAACTACAATATGTCTCACCTTTATTCGATAATAAGGTGCATAGAGTAATCCTTGTATGGCCATCGCCCCGTGTGAAACCATCAGCATATAACCTTGCCAACCAAGAGATCCGGAAACAACTAAAGTTAATATGTTCATTGCAACTGCCCATATCCCATACTTAAATAAGGTAATAATAGCAAGCGCTTCTATGTATGGAGCGTTCTTTTTGAATAAAAAAAACAGGACAACTATCGTAAAAAACAGGCTTGCGGTTGGGCTATCTGGAACAAAAACCAGAAAAATATCTGGTGTTGCAGCAAGTTGGGAGCCATACCATATGTATCCATAAATTGTGCCAAACAGGTTAACGAAAAAAAGTAAAAGTAAAAATAACTTATCACGCAATATGTAGTGTAACATGCTGCTACCCCTTTCTGACAAAAGTAAAAGACGCCTTCACCAATTCTCTGTTGGCAAAGGCGTCATGTATAACTAAGTGTTTTAATTATTTCGCTTTTTCATTTACATTTATAATAAATTCTGCCAATGCTGCCAATTCTTCTTTGGTACCTTTAAAAACCCCTGCAGGCATTGTTTTATAACCCTCTTGAGCTATTTTCATGATTTCCTCTTTCGTATGATCAATCCCGATTAAAGAAGGTGCCGCAGCACTTCCTTCAAGTGATTCTCCGTGACATGACATACAATTTTGTTCATAAACTGCATATCCAGGGTTTTCTTTATTAATTTCTGTTGCTGGAACTGGCTTATTGGCTTCTGCACGTGCTTCCCAATTAACGTGTGCAGCTGATTCATAAGTAAGTAACATAGTAGATGCTAAGCCCAATACCATCATTGCAACAGCAATAGGTCTTTGATTGGGTCTGCGTCCTGGTCCTGGATCTAAGAATGGTGCTAATAATAAACCACCGAATGCTAGTCCGGGAAGAATAATGATACCAAATAAAATCCATGGTCCACTTGCAAATTCATACTTTAACAGTTCATATAAAAACAGGAAGTACCAATCTGGCAACGGTACGTATGTTGCATTGGTTGGATCAGCTACACCTTCTAATGGTGCAGGATGAGCTAAAGTTAAGCATAAAAATCCAACTAAAAATACAGCACCGACTAACCACTCTTTTAACAAGAAGTTAGGCCAAAAAGCTTCAGTTCTTCCAGGATATTCAGAATAATCTTTTGGTATATTCGGTTTGCGTTCTGAAGATATTCGTGAATCTCCAACAAACTTCATTCCTTTACCCTTATGCACAGCTTTCCCTCCTTTTTATAGTGGTCCAGAAATTCCTTGTTTACGAATTAATAGAAAGTGAGCAGCCATTAACCCAAACAACCCTGCTGGTAAAAAGAATACATGGATTGCAAAGAAGCGTGTTAATGTTTGTGCTCCAACGATACTCGGATCACCCGCCAACAGCGTTTTTAATTGCGCGCCAATAAATGGAACTTGTTCAGCGATATTTAGTCCAACCTCTGTAGCAAAGTATGCCTTGTTGTCCCAAGGTAACAAGTAACCAGTAAAACCAAGACCTAGCATAACAAAGAATAATAGAACCCCTATCATCCAGTTAAGTTCGCGTGGCTTTTTATAAGCGCCTTGGAAAAACACGCGTAAAGTATGTAACAAGAGCATTACGATTACTACACTCGCACCCCAATGGTGCATTCCTCGTACTATCTGACCATGTGCTACCTCTGTTTGTAGGTAGTAAACAGATTTCCAGGCATTTTCTATATCAGGTACATAGTACATGGTTAGGAACATTCCGGATAGAATTTGTATAACGGTAACAAAGAATGTCAATCCACCAAAACAATACACAAACGCTGAAAAATGATGAGCGGGGTTTACATGTTCTGGCACTTCATGATCTGCAATGTCACGCCATAAAGGCGTAATGTCTACTCGTTCGTCAATCCAATCATAAATTTTCTGTAACATTTATACTCCCGCCTCCCCTCTTGCGTGTGCATTTCCTAAGTATAACATTCCATTTTCAACTTTTGATTCATATACATCAAGTGGTGCTAATGGTGGTGTACCTTCTACGTTAACACCATTTTTGTAGTAACGTCCACCATGACATGGACAATAAAATTGGTCTGGAAATTTATCGCTACCTTCCCAGGCTACTACACAACCAAGGTGTGTACATATTGGGGAAAGTGCGACGATATTATCTTTTTCATCTTTATAGACCCAAGCTGATTTACTTACTTTTGATTGATACCAAGCATCTATTTGTTCAATCTTCCAGTCAACACGTTGTGGTTCATTTGTTATATCTTCGACGGCAATACCAGCATTATTTAGGTTACCGGACGTTGTCTTCTTTAAAATCGGATCAACTGCCATACCTAACATCGGTACAAGCATACCTGCTGCCATAAAACCACCTACACCCGTAAGTGTATAATTCAGGAATTGTCGACGGGATACTTGTTGCTTTTTTTCGCTCATGATTTTCCCCCCTCTTTTCATTTAATCACGGACATTACTAATTTAAATCAGATTACTAGGACATTACCATGATAGCGCAAACTGCTTGTTCGGTCAATATATAATCAAAAATGTTACCAACAATTCATGCAACTAATTCACATTTAGCACACTTTTTCATGGTTATTACCAATAGGATTTAATTAATTCACTTATTTGCCCAACTTGATCATGAATAACTCCATGCATTTCTCTTGATGACAAATCACCAGATTGAATACCGGGGAACCACAGAAGCGTACCTTTTAATGATTGTTCATGTTTTTTCCAACTCGAATCAAAAGTGATAAAGAAGGTATTTGAAAATGGTTGTTTTGTGCTATCCTCTATCCATTCATTCAATCTAGCAACTTCTTGCTCTTTGTCTGCGTTTTTTAAATAATTATAGCTTGGTGTTAACACAATTCTTCCTGTTAACTCTTTTTCAATTTCATTTGTTAGGATAGAAAGAACTTCACCCTTAAATGCACTTTTTGGTATATCGGTGTCATCAGACAAATGAAATGGTGACAAAGGCACAATTATAGTATCTACATATTCTTTTGCTTGTATGTATTGTAGTAAATCTTTTTTTACCCATTGCATTATTAGCTATACTTCCTTCCTTTTCTTAAATCTAGGACAAATTTATTTCTTACTGAATTTTATCTTATTTAGACAAAAAAAATCAACCTATTGGTTTAATAACTTAGGTTGACCTTGATTATTATTTTCGAGTTTACTCAACTTTATAGTAAGTTCCATGAACAATTGCTGATCATTAATATCAAGACTATGGTCAATTGCAGCTTGTATTTTCTTTTTTTCTTGCTCGTATACCAACATTTCTAAAAGTAATTTAGCATTTTCCTGATCACTCTTCGTAATATAATAATCTTCAGGAATAAACGGATTATCTTCCAGAACGGCAACATAAGATGCATTTTGGATTGAATTATGAAAGTTCAGTTGAACATAAAGCGCTTCTTCTCTATTCATTCGTATATCATGGAATGACTTCTCAGCGTCTGTTGTGACCAAATGATTTTTGTAGAAACGAAACGGGGCATCATTTGAACATTGGCTGGAAATGATGATGCCTCGTGGGCAAAACTTAGCTTCACGAATGAAATGAACATTTTTTAAAAGGCTATCATGATTAACTAAGTAGTTCAAAATCCAAACACTTTCACGTTTCTTTAGTTGATAATGATTTAGGAACCATTCAATAAATGATTTTTTGTCTTGAATGGATATAGGAGCCTGCATATCATTTTCCTCCCTCATTACATCTATATTACCTTTCAGTTGATTGAATTAATCGATCTAAGTATTCCTCAATGTCCGTATCTAAAGGCTGGATTTCCAAATATTTTGTAAAAATACTAATTGCTTTTTCCGTTTTCCCCTCCTCAGTTAAAAAATACCCGTATTCTTTTAAGAAATCACTGTCTTGATTTAGTCTATTGTATGCTTCATCATACTGAATTAATGCATCTTTAAACAATTCTCTTTTATCTAAAGCACGGGCAAGTTCCCAATCATACAGAGGGTCATCTGCACCCGATTTTTTAATTTCAATGATTAAATCGTGAATTTCGTCATATTTTTCCTGCACTTTTAACGTTTCTACTAGAAATAGGACTGCCTCTTTATAATCCGGATCAATTGCTACGGCTTCTCGACTGTATTTTTCACTTTCATCATTTTTGTTTAATTGATGAGCTAAATTAGCAGCATAAAAATAGAGTTCTTTGTTGAAATCATCCAGACTTAATCCCCTGCTAATTGTTTCATATGCTTCATTTGTACGCTCTTCTGTTTCATATGCCTTTGCAAGCTCATAATACACAGACAGATAATGTGGATCGATTTCAATTACATGCTCCCATGCTTTTATCGCGATATCGTTTCGATTAGCGTGCGCAGCTGTATACCCATATTTAAACAGCGTATCAGGATTTTCACTTTCTAGCTCCTGAAAATAGCTAAGCGCGAGTTCATATTCTCCAGATGCAGCATACGCCTCAGCAAGACGGTCATTAATAGATACATTAGCTATCTCATTAGTTTTTGGTAAAATTCTTTCGTAAAACGTGATCGCTTTTTGATACTCTCCAATTGAAAAGGCCAACTCACCTAATGCAAAGTCAATCAGTGCTTCTTCTGGCTCAAGATTTTTTGCTGCGAGCAATTTCTGTTCTGCAACTTCAAATAGGCCTTGAGCTTGATACAGATCTGCTAATTGAATCAACGTTTGGATATAGGCTGGGTCATCCGGCTTAATATCGTTTAACAAATCAATTGCTGTTTCATCATCGTCTAATTCAATATAGATATCTGCAAGCATTACGCGTAATTCACTTTCATCTGGGTATTGCTGTAATAAGTCCTGCAAAATGTAACTGGCTTGAGGATATATCCCCCATTGAATATATAATTCTGCTATCGTAAATTTTTCGTCTTCATCAGCTGAAGGAAGATGGTTTTCTAATAAGTCGATCGCTTCTTTTGTTTTTTTGTTTTCCATTAAATGAACTGCTTCCATAATTGTTTCCATTTCTTACATCTCCTCTAAACGCGATTCCTATATTTTTATCTTTCCTCATCAAAAAAGGCTATCATATATTTCTTAAGATCGGTATCGTTTATTTTTACACTGACAGGGTTACCTATACCGTTTAATAACACCATTAGGATATGATTATTTACAACCTTTTTATCCGATTTCATTCGTTTTATTAGTTTTTCAATGTTGATTTGATTCAATTGTAAAGGATACATATTATCGTTTAACCATTTTTGCAGCCTCTCCACAGGAAGACTAGTGGAAAAAACCGTCTCACTGACATTCATAGCAAACAACATCCCAATCGCTACAGCTTCTCCATGGGATAGTGTCCCATAGCCGTATTCCGATTCTAGTGCATGACCCAACGTATGTCCAAAATTAAGAAAAGCACGAATACCTTTTTCATTTTCATCTGCTTCGACAAAATGTTTTTTTATTTCAATTCCTCGAAATATATGATTCTTTAAACTCTCATCCGATAATTGTCCTAATTTGGTTTTCAAAATATCTTCGAAAAGTTCCTGATCAGCAATTAATGCTTCCTTCACGATTTCTGCATAGCCTGATCTGATCTCGTTTGCTGGTAAAGATTGCAACGTCTGGATATCATAAATAACCGCTACTGGTGGATAAAAGCTACCAATTAAGTTTTTTCCTAGTCCATGATTTACAGCTACTTTACCACCCACACTACTGTCATGAGCTAATATAGTAGTAGGTACCTGGATAAAATCTATTCCCCGCATAAATGTAGAAGCAACAAAACCTGCTAAGTCACCAACAACTCCACCACCAAACGCAATAATAAGTGCGTTTCTATCTAGTCCATATTCTATAGCCTTTGTTTGCAACTCGTAGAACATTTCTATGCTTTTAGATTTTTCTCCGCTTGGTACCACTGTATGAAAAACACACGGATGATTTTTCAAGCCTTTTTTCATATCACCTAAATAAAGCCCTTCTACCTTCTCGTCGGTTATAATAAGTATCGTTGAATATTCTTTTGCCAGGTATGAATTCATTTGGTGAAGAAGATTCCTGCCAAGATAAATTGGATAGTTATTTGTTTTTGTTTTAACTTCTAGTCTCTCCATTTTAAAAACACCTTATTTCTTCTCGATAATCCTTTATCGCTTGTTGTAATTTAGGAAACTGGTCAAACGGAAATTGTTCTGTAATAGCTTTTGCCAGCTCAAAAGCAACCACATGTTCCATCACTACCGATGCTGCAGGCACTGCGCATGAATCAGAGCGTTCAATACTTGCGTTAAACGGTTCTTTTGTTTCTATATCAACACTTTGAAGTGGTTTATATAGTGTTGGAATAGGTTTCATAACTCCTTTTACAATGATTGGCATCCCAGTGGTCATACCACCCTCAAATCCACCAAGATTATTCGATTTTCTATAATATCCAATCTCTTTATTCCATGCAATCTCGTCGTGTACTTGACTGCCACTTCTTCTTGCTGCTTCAAAACCCAGACCAAATTCAACACCTTTAAATGCATTGATACTTGCAACACTTCCTGCAATACGTCCATCTAGTTTTCGGTCATAGTGTACATATGAACCGATTCCAGCCGGCATCCCTTCCACATATACTTCCACTACTCCTCCAATTGAGTCCCCTTCATTTTTAGCCTGATCAATGGCGTCCATCATCTTTTTCTCTACTTGTTTATCCAGTGTACGAACAGGCGATTCTTCTGAAATATCTTGACGTTCCTTGCTTGTGAGCTGTTCTTTATCCTCTGCTTTAATTCCTGCAATCTCTTTTACATAACCAGTTACTTCAATACCAATTTGCTGTAAAAGTATTTTTGCAACAGCTCCAGCTGCAACCCGAGCAGCTGTTTCTCGTGCTGAAGAACGTTCAAGAACATTTCGCATGTCCCGGTGTCCGTACTTAAGTGCACCATTTAAATCGGCATGACCAGGTCTAGGTCTTGTGACAATACGTCTGATTTTGACGTCTTCACTCAATGGGTCCTCACCCATAATGTCTATCCAATGCTTAAAGTCGTCATTATGTATAACTAAAGATATAGGGGAGCCCAGGGTATAGCCATGTCGAACACCACTCGTTATATCTACCAAATCCTTCTCGATCTGCATACGTTTACCTCTGCCATGTCCTTTTTGTCTCCGTAGCAAAGAGTGGTTAATATCTTCCTTGGTTAGTGGCATATGTGATGGTAGACCTTCAATAATGGTTGTTAATTGTTTTCCATGTGATTCTCCTGCAGTTAAATAGCGCATAAGAATTACCTCCCTTATTTTTTTAATTACCTTTACCATAACAAACTTGATGGATGTTTAGGTATACTAACGGTTTAAATATTAAAGCTGTTTTCTAAAAGATTATTGTTTATGAACCAATTTCTATAACTGCGAAGTAACTGTTAGGTTGATTTCCTACCACCCTTTACTAAATTGGTGCTGACCCAGCACTGCGGAAAAACACTCGCTTTCCGTGGGGAACGCCTCAGCCTCCTCAGAGCAAAAACCGCTCACTGCGGGGTCTTCAGACTGTTCCTCTCCCACTGGAGTCTCGCATTTTTCCGCAGCTTAAATAGCTTTTCTCTTCAAGGGAGAAGGAGTCCCATGAAACATAGGGTTCATTACATGTTTCTATCTTAGTGAAGGCAGAATACGTAGACTCCTGCTTAGAACAGCACGCGTCCGAAGACCCCGGAAGAAGCGTTCTTTGCTTCTGAGGAGACTAAGGCCGTGCCCGGCGGCATAGTAGACACTGTGAAAGCGTCAGCTTGAGCAGATGTCGCACTTGTACCCGGAGTGGTGCAAGCGAAGTATTCTGCCGGAACAGCGTAGAAAAAGTTTTCACTATGTCGCAGTTTGCATCAACTGCGACGTAACTTACCAAAAATGCCTAGATTAAAGAGTACCCTTGCCAGATGACAAGAGTACTCTTAACTTTTTTGATAGAAAAATGTATCCAATAATTCAAGGTCATATATCTTTGGAGTGAAGATCTGTTCTGTACTCCCAACAAATAACACACCTTTTCCTTTGAGTGATTTACTGAAATTGTTATATATGATTTCTTTTGCGTTATCTGTGAAATAAATTAAAACATTGCGGCAAACAATTAAGTCCATATTACTAGGATATTTATCTGCTAACAAGTTATGTTTCTTAAAATGAATCATTTTTTTAAGATCTGAATCAACATGATAAAGGCCGTGATTTACCGAAAAGTATTTGTCTTTGAGTTTAGCAGGTAAATCTTTTAATGCTTGTACTTGATAGATTCCCTGTTTTGCTTTGGCTAAAGCCTGTTCATCTATATCTGTTGCTGTTATTTTAACAGAATGTTTAGGGAAAAATTCAGCAGCTAACATTGCTAGCGTGTAAGCTTCTTCACCAGTTGAACAGGCAGCACTCCAGATATTTATCTCCCGTGTACCTTGTAAAAGAGAAGGTAAAATCTCGTTGCACAAAACGTCCCATCTTTTAGGATTACGATAAAATTCAGAAACGTTAATCGTTAGCCTATCGATAAATTCCTGTAAAAGTATTGGATCGTGATCCATTGCTGCCCCGTAAGATTCAAAATTAGTATATCCCCGCTTATTTCTAAGAGATATGATGCGGCGTTTCATCTGAGTTTCCTTGTACAAACCAAGATCAATTCCCAGTTTTCGTTTTATATGTATAATAAACTCGCTGTATCTTTCTGGCATAGTATACCCCTCTACAGTAGAACAGTAGTTAAAGAAAGCCTCCGGTTTAAGGGAGGCTATTTATTCATTCTTTTAATTTTTGATTAAAGAAATACAGGAGTTAATAAATCCAATCTCCATCTTGCTTAGAATAGGTAATTAAATCTTTTTCATCAAAGAATAAGTTAAGTTCTCTTTCAGCACTCTCTGGGGAATCGGAACCATGTATAATGTTTTTACCAACAGTCATAGCATAGTCTCCACGAATCGTACCTGAAGTTGCATCTGATGGATTCGTTGCGCCCATCATGTCACGAGCTGATTTAATTACATTTTCACCTTCCCAAGCCATTGCGAAAACCGGACCAGAAGTAATGAAGTCAACTAATTCTCCAAAGAACGGACGTTCCTTATGCTCACCATAATGTGTTTTAGCTAAATCATCTGAAATCACCATAAGTTTAGCTCCAACTAATTTAAATCCTTTACTTTCAAAGCGTTTAACGATCTCTCCAATAAGATTACGCTGTACACCATCTGGTTTTACCATTAAAAATGTTTTTTCCATTTTCAACACCTCTTCTTTTATGTATAGTCAATATAATTTTCATCAACCGTTAAATTCTAACAAATTTTTCACAAAAAGACAATTCATTCATCAGAGGAAGTTTCGATTATGAACGTCTTTTTCCGATATAGGTAGCAATTCCATTTAAAGACTGTTTTGCACGGTTGTCTGGTAACTTGTCTAATGTTCGTAATGCTTTTGTTAAATATAGATTACTTACATGATAAGAACGTTCAATTGCATCTGTCTGTTTTAGAGACATAATTAATCGATTCATCTGCTCCTTTGTTACAGGTTCTGCTTTATTGAATGTGCTTTTAATTAAAGAATTGAATGATGGATACTTCATAGCATAAAGCACAGGTAGTGTTACATTACCCTGTAACAGGTCATTTCCGGCAGGTTTACCTAATTCTTTTTCTGATGACGTGAAATCTAGAATGTCATCAATTATTTGATAGGACATCCCTATGTAATAACCGTACTTGAATAACCGATTTGCATCAGTATTATTTACACCTGCTACGATAGCACCGAGCTTACAGCTAGTTGCTATCAATAATGCCGTCTTTCTTTTTATTCTACGTAAATATGTACGCATAGATTGATCCCATACATATTTGTCTTTTATTTGTTCAATTTCGCCGATGCAAACTTCCACTATTGTTTTTGCAAGGGTTTGATGTGCCTGTTTCTCATTTAGCGTCGTAATACTTTCCAAAGAGCGCGCTAGCAAATAATCGCCCGTATACATGGCAACCCGATTATCGTATTGCTCTTTAATAGTCATTTCACCCCGGCGTATTTCTGCATCATCAATTACATCATCATGTACAAGTGAGGCCATATGAATTAATTCCAGGGATGTTGCAACGATATTCATTCTTTCAATGTCATAGTGACCGAATTGTCCACCTAATAGAACAAAAACTGGCCTTATTCTTTTTCCACCAGCTTTAAGTAAGTGGGATGATGCTTCTCTTAAAACAGGGTGATCGGCTTTGATTACCTCGTTTAAAGCACTTTCTATATAATCTAAATCTCTTTTTAAATAATTGTATGTTTTTGCTAGTTTCATGCAATTCACCTTTTAACATTCGCAACTTTTTAGTTATTTTTTTTTTCTTTAAACCCCATATGCATTGCTGCGACACCACCTGTGTAACTTTTCACCCGCACATGAGAAAACCCTGCCTGATGGAACATTGTCTGGAGTTTCTGTTTATCTGGGAAATCTTTTGCTGATTCATGTAACCATGAATATTCTTTATAACTTTTTGCGAACAGCCTTCCAAATAAAGGCATAACATATTGGAAATACATATAGTAGAGTTGTCTGTATCCTCCTATGGTAGGTTGGGATGTTTCCAAACATACTACTTTTCCACCTGGCTTCACAACCCGGTACATTTCTTTTAACACCTTCATGTAGTCTGGAACATTTCGTAATCCGAATCCAATGGTAACATAATCAAATGAATTGTTCTCAAAGGGGAGTTCCATTGCATTACCTTGTATAAACTCAAGTTGATTTAGCCCAAGTTCCATTTGTTTATCTACTGCAACTGACAGCATATTTTGACTAAAATCAAGTCCGTAAACCTTGCCATCAGAACCTGTCTGATTTGCAATTGCGATAGCCCAGTCACCTGTTCCACAGCAGATATCAAGTGCCTTTGTGTTTTTCCCAACCTGCATGTGATTCATAACATCTTTACGCCAAGCTTTGTGTCGTTGAAACGAAATAATGGAGTTCATTGAATCGTAATTTGTATATATTTTTTCAAAAACATGGTGGACACGTTCTTCTTTAGTTTGTTGTTGCATGGTTCACCCTTCTTTAACAATGGAAATGTCGTTTTGAAGTATATTCTCCAGGATTTTCATTAGATCATGTTTTAGAACATCATAATGAGTTGGGATCTCAGCAATGTATTTTTTTATTAATAGAATTTTTTCCTCAATAATTGTATCTAATTTCCCCAACAAACCTTGCTTGTTTTCTGTCGGTATAGATATTCTATTAAATAATGATGACTGATCCTCATGTATGAGTAACAAATCTTTCTGTTGTAACAACGTGTTGACTATAATAATTTCTTCTATCAATGCTATTTCTGGTATAACCTGAACTTCTTTAATTATCCGAGAAACCAGTAGTGAATCTATTTTCATCAGCAACTCAATTGCTTCTTCAACTGAGCCAATATGATTGTAATAAAGATGCATTTTGTTCTCATTAATTTCCCTAATAGCTGTAGCTAGGATATGTATAATTGAAAAATCTTCTGTTTCAGAAAGCAATGAGTAAAATAAACCACTGTAGTAATCTCCTGCTAAGACCATTAATTGTCGGCTTTTCTGATTAGTTTTGCTTTCGCCTTTGCTGTTTTCAACTGGTACTATTTCATGTATGTCCAGAGCCATTTGCACGAACAAAGTAGATAATATATAACTCTCTTTAGTCGATTGTGGTAAATTAGATTGCTTCATGGTGATGTACAACAGTGACAATTTAATCTCATCGATTGCTGGTTTCTGAATAATTTCATCTACATAATCGTGTTGTATTTTATCTTCAATCAATGACCGGAGTTTATTAACCTCCACATTAGAAGTTGGCAACATAATCACCTAAACCTTTTCATACATACTTTATTCACATTTGATATTATAGCACACTTTGACTAGCCTATCATACTAAACACTGTTTTTTGGTTGCTGGTAACATCGAACTATCAGGTTACTTGAGCACGGAATTTGTCAATCACGATTGCTTTCCTCATAATAATCTGCTGTGTTTTTTTATGTTTATTATTCTGTGCTAACTTCACCATGACTTGTTTGGATGATTGCTTTGCCTCTAATTTTAACTGCTGAAGTATGATCAGTGAACTGAGCAATCATTACTTCATTACGATCAAGTTTTTCAGAGTGGTGAAAACGCGTATCCGAACCACGAGTTAAACCTATCACGTTAACACCGTCTTCTAATGCCTTTATAACAAAAAAGTCATTCTTATCTCCAGATTTTTCCACGATATCTCTCCTCGTTAGTTTTATGTATTTAATACTATCACTTAAAATCGATAGTGTGTCAACGATTTAAGAGTACATTGGTTTTCCAAAGTCTAAAATTTAAACAATAAAAAAGGGTGCGACTAGTCGCACCCCTTTTCCCCTATGTAGAAATATTACTTAACACTTTCTTTTAGGGCTTTACCTGGTTTAAAAGCAGGTACTTTGCTTGCTGGAATTTCGATCTCTTCTCCAGTTTGTGGATTACGACCTTTACGAGCTGAACGCTCACGTACTTCAAAGTTCCCAAAACCAATTAATTGAACTTTCTCACCGCTTTTAAGTGAATCCATGACAGATTCAAAAACCGCGTCTACAGCTTTTGTAGCATCTTTCTTTGAAAGTTCGCTTTTTTCAGCAACTGCATTTACTAAGTCTGTTTTATTCATGACATTCACCTCCTCCCAAAAAAACTTCAATTCGACATTGGAGTAAATAATTAATATATATATTATATATCACATTATTTAACCAATTTGCCATCAAATATACTTTGTGTCAACATTTTCATGTCTGACAAGGCTTATATTAACCGACATTGCCTTAAAATTCAACAATAAGTACGTAATTTCTCTAGATTTATTTGTAATTTAGACCATATTTACCATAAAATACGTTATTTTTTTCCAATTCTTGAAAACTAGGCTTAGTTTATATAAACCTTAATACACCATTCTTTTACCGGGTTTTTGCCCTTAATAGATATATATACGACATTAACGCTTGTTTTCCTGCCGTTTTAGTTAAAACTTTTATTATTTTCTATCAGTTCAATTCTGCAGCTTAATTTTTGAAACAAAAAAAATAGCAGCCAGTGTTGCGCTGCTAAAGAATTATAGCGATTAGACCGCCGGAGCCTTCATTAATAATTCTCTCTAACGTATCTTTTAGTTTATATCTTGCATTTTCAGGCATCAAAGCAATTTTAGCTTGTATTCCTTCTCTAACGATTGAACTAAGTGACCTACCAAATATGTCAGACTCCCAAATCGATAATGGATCTTCTTCAAAATCCTGCATCAGATATCTTACCAACTCTTCACTTTGTTTTTCGGTCCCTATAATTGGAGCAAATTCAGATTCAACCTCTACTTTAATCATGTGAATAGACGGAGCAACTGCTTTTAGTCTTACACCAAACCTAGAGCCTTGTCTGATAATCTCTGGTTCTTCTAATTCCATATCTTCAAGTGATGGAGCAGCAATACCATAACCTGTTTGTTTCACCATTTTTAATGCACCTGATACTTGGTCATACTCTCTTTTAGCATAAGCAAAGTCCTGCATTAATTCTAATAGGTGATCTTTACCTCTAATTTCTTCCCCTACTATTTCCTTTAGGATCTGGTCGTAAAGGTATTCAGGAGCATGTAAATCAATCTCTGCAACCCCTTCACCGAGTTCCATTCCTGCAAGATTTGCTTTTTCAATATATTCATATTCATCAAAGTTTCCAACAATATTGTCAACATCACGCAGGCGTTTAATACTTTTAACTGTTTCCTGAATAGCTTCCTGATAATTTGTACGTAGCCAATGGTCTTCTTTAAGTACCATCACCCAGCTAGGAAGGTTAACATTTACTTCTAACACAGGAAACTCATATAAAGCTTCACGTAATACATTGTAAACATCGTGCTCTGACATTGTCTCAACATTCATTGCTAACACTGGAATATCATGTTTTTCAATTAATTCCTGACGAAGTAATTCAGTTTCCCTGCTAGTTGGTTTAACAGAGTTCACAACCATTATAAATGGTTTTCCTACCTCTTTTAATTCTTCTACCACGCGTGCTTCCGCGTCTATAAAATCATTACGTGGTATTTCTCCGAAGGAACCATCTGTGGTAACAACTACACCAATTGTTGAATGTTCTTGAATCACCTTTCTAGTCCCTATCTCTGCAGCATCATGAAATGGTATTGGATCTTCATACCACGGAGTATGAATCATTCTAGGGCCATTCTCGTCTTCATATCCTTTTGCACTATTGACCGCATAACCAACACAATCAACAAGTCTAATATTAACATCCAGACCCTCTTCTACTTCTATACTTACGGCTTGATTTGGTATGAACTTAGGTTCTGTAGTCATTATTGTCCTGCCTGCGGAACTTTGTGGCAGCTCATCCTGTGCTCTTGAGCGATCACTTTCATCATGGATATTAGGTAATACAGCAAGCTCCATAAACTTTTTAATGAAGGTTGATTTACCTGTTCTTACTGCTCCAACAATTCCTAAATAAATGTCTCCGTTTGTCCGTTTCGAAATATCTTTAAAGATATCAATTTTTTCCAAACGATCCCCTCCCAATTTCCTTAACCAATTAATTATGAACAACATACGTATAATTGACATTACAAGTCTATGATGTTGTCCTATCAATTTATGACTCAATACGTAAAATAATTATGTATGTTGTGTGTACAAGAAACTAGTTTTATTCGATAAAAAATAACCCCTTGTAACAATCTATGCTACGTGGGGTTATTTATGAATTTATTTTATCTATTTATATACTACTTCTCCACTCTTCACTGTAGAAGGATAGGAATATGCTGGTAAGAATGGTGTATTTTCAGCTAACAGATAGCGGATATCATCACCAAATTTATACGAATGCTCATATTTATTAAGCGCCTCGTATAAATCAGCCCGATAATCCACATACAGCTGCCCTTCAGTATCCATTATGATAGGTAATTTTTTTTGGGAGTATGGACTAGTTACATATGGTTCGTGTTCGTAACCAAGTTTCTCATAATCAATTTTATATAAATTATTTGTAATAGGTCGTCCAAAGGGCGGATACATATTTTCATTCCTGTAAATATTCAATTTAACCCCAACCTCACGGATCACATCTGCAATTCTTAAATCAATCAACTTAACACGTGGGTTTTTTTCAGGGGTAAGTAAAGCATATTGATAAAGCCCCCCGTTTTCATAGGCCGTTCCTGGTATTTCAGTTAAAACACCTTTTTCTTGAAGTGCACTAAAATCAAGCAAGTATTTACGAAATATTGGTGTATCCTGATCTTTCGTTTTAATCGGTACTAGCCCTTGTGTTTCTTCACGGTAGGTATCCACTGCTGACTGAACCATTTCTAATTGCAGCTCATTAGGTACCTGGTTCTTAGATAACTCACTATTTGGATATAGACATCCACTTAGTAAAAAAACCATTAGGATAGCTCCTATGACGCGTATGTACGTATATTTCATGCCTGGCCCTCCTATTGCCTTACTTGGTTGGTCCGCTTAAAACAATATAAAATATAATAATGCTACCAAATATCAGACAGATATATGCGATTGTTGCTACAATACCTGCTAGCCATCCTTTAAGCTTATATCTACTGAGAACAATTAATCCAATTGCCAAAATTAAGAGTCCCATGCCTACAAAAGATATATACATATTTAGCATGGAAGTGGACATATCATTTCCTCCTATACTTACGGTTTATTAATTGCCAATAGTATTATAACATACGGCAATAATGATAGGCAGCAGATAAAAACATGAATTTGTGGCAAAAACCGGACAAGTCAAATACAGCTTGTGCATTTCCGGTTTCAAAAAAGGCAGTTAATTGGTTTTTTGTAGTTACAACAAAAAAATAACTGAGATGAAGAGGGCTAGCTCCATCCCAGTAAGACTAAATAATATCCTCGGCAACTTTATCCATGAATGCATGTGCGTTTTATTTTATGCGAACGATTACTATTTTGTATCATCACTTGCCTATAAAACCTAACTTTTAAAAATTTTATTTAACGATTGCATATCCATCGGAATATTATTTTTAGTTACAGATTCTACAATTTTATCTTCTTTTTCCTGAGGTAGCGGTTTATTAGCCATTCTTGCTAACTGTCTTACGAGATTTCTAACTGTTTCTTCATCAGAAAGATTAGCATGCTTCATAGAATCAGCTACTTTATATACATCCTCTTGCTTAATATTAGATTTTTTTTCTAAGTTACCAAAAAGATCTTCTTTAAAATTACCCACACGGTTTCCTCCTTGCAAATGTCTTTTCAGGCATAGTATATGCAAAGAACAAACCCACGTGATAGTACTTAAGAATACTTCTTACTTAGTAATACAGCCAAATCATCCATTTCTTCCCGCTTTGAGCGACTCATCAATTGATCAACGACAGTCTTTGGTTTTTCGTCTTCAAACAAAATGGAGTAAATCCCACTGGTGATAGGCATATCAATTTGCTGTTTTTCTGCAAACTGATATGCAGCTTTAGTAGTTCTTACCCCTTCTACTACCATCCCCATCTGGTCTAAAACTTCATCTAGCTTACGTCCTTTTCCTAACAAGTTTCCTGCACGCCAGTTTCTACTATGGACACTTGTACAAGTAACAATCAAATCACCAACACCTGGTAACCCCAGAAATGTAAGTGGGTTTGCACCAAGAGAGGTACCTAGTCTAGCGATTTCAGCTAAGCCTCGGGTTATTAAGGCAGCTTTGGCGTTATCGCCATACCCAAGCCCATCTGAAATGCCCGCACCAAGTGCAATGATGTTTTTAAGTGCCCCCCCTAACTCAACTCCAAGAATATCATTGCTTGTATAAACGCGAAAAGATTCATTTATAAACAAATCTTGAATTACTTTTGCATTCTTTTCATTTAGGGATGACACGGTAACCGTTGTGGGTTGTCGCTTACCAACCTCCTCGGCATGACTGGGGCCAGACAAAACTACGATATCTTCATACAGGTAATTGGTCATTTCTTCATCCATCATTTCAGAGATTCTTTTTAAAGAGCCTGGCTCAATTCCTTTTGAGGCATGAACTACTGTAACTTCTTCTGAAATGAAATTATTTAATTTGGAACAAACATCTCTTATAGCACTGGAAGGTACAACTACAACCACTACGGAAACACCTTCAACAGCCTTAGCCAAATCGTCATATGCTTTAATGTGTTTTGGAATCATTATTTCTAAATATTTTTCATTTTTATGTGTTGAATTAATAACATCAGCCTGTTCTTTTCGATGTGTCCATAATCTGACATCATGTCCGTTATCAGCCAACACGATACTAAGGGCAGTGCCCCAGCTACCCGCTCCTAAAACAGCTACTTTACTCACAAGTCGTCTCCCCCTTACTGTCTTCTTCTAGCAAAGATTTTAATTGGTGTTCCAACAAATCCAAATGCCTCTCTTATCTTATTATCCAGAAATCGCTGATAAGAAAAGTGCATTAAGTCTGGGTCATTAACAAAGATTACAAAACTTGGTGGTTTTACAGCTACCTGGGTTGCGTATAACACTTTCAAACGTTTCCCCTTATAAGTAGGTGTTGGATTCATCGCAATTGCATCCATAATAACATCGTTTAAAACATTTGTTGCAATACGAATTGAATGGTTTTCACTAGCGACCTTAATAGCCGGTATCAGTGTATGTAACCGTTTTTTAGTTTTGGCTGACAAAAAGACTATAGGTGCGTAATCCAGGAATAGGAAATGAGCACGTATTTTTTCTTCAAAATCTTTAATAGCTTTCTCATCAGATTCAATCGTATCCCACTTGTTAACAACAATAATAATGGCACGACCTGCTTCATGGGCATATCCAGCTATCTTTTTATCCTGCTCCTGTATTCCGGTTTCTGCATCAATTAATACCAGAACAACATCAGAACGTTCAATTGCTTTTAACGCACGTAAAACGCTATATTTTTCTGTTGTCTCATAGACCTTACCACGTTTACGCATGCCAGCTGTATCAATAATAACGAAATCCTGATCATCCTTATGAAGATGGGTATCAATTGCATCTCGTGTTGTACCCTCAATTTCGCTTACAATAACACGATCCTGATTAAGTAATGCATTTACCAGTGAGGACTTGCCTACATTTGGTCGACCAATCAAGCTGAAATAAATTGTGTCTTCATTAACATCTTCCATTTCTCGTTCAGGAAATTTACTAACAACTTCATCTAATAAATCACCTAATCCAAGTCCATGAGAACCTGATAAAGGAAATGGTTCCCCAAATCCAAGTGAATAGAATTCATAAATTTGTTCTCTCATTTCTGGATTATCGATTTTATTTATACCAAGCACGATTGGTTTGTTGGATTTAAATAAAAGCTTTGCTACCTCTTCATCGGCCGCCGTTATGCCTTCTCTACCATTTACAAGGAAAATGATAACATCTGCTTCATCAATAGCTACCTCTGCCTGATGCCTCATCTGAACTAATAAGGGTTCGTCGCCGATTTCGATGCCTCCAGTATCAATAACATTAAAAGTGGAGGTTAGCCATTCACCTTCAGCGTATATTCGGTCTCTTGTTACACCAGGAATATCTTCTACTATTGATATACGTTCTCCAACTAATCTATTAAAAATGGTTGATTTACCAACGTTAGGTCTTCCTACAATTGCTACTACAGATTTCCTCATGAAAGGAACATCCTCTCTCTACTACCAAAATTTTATGTTTGACTTTCTTATTATAACTTCAATTTATTCTAGCAAAAGAACAAGATATAAACAATTATTTTCGTTACAATAGTTATTAATCCTCTGTTATTACACGAAAAGATTTTTTTAAGATACCCAACAAGGATTTGATTTTAATCCATAATGCTTGAAATCCTTCTATTCCAATAAGCGAAAATAGTATAACCATAATACAATCAAAAAACACATACCCTCCGATTGACTCATTAATTGAGTAACTAGATAAAATAAAACTATAAACCAGTTCTCCACCGCTCACCCCTAGTAATGCAGTATAAACTCGATCATAAAATCCCTTAGGTATAATAAGAATTACAATCAGAACAATTATAAAAGGAGATACAAATGTTTTAGAGATCATTACCCAAAGCGGAAAATAATTTTCCCACAACCTGATCGTTAGGTATAAAACCATAATGGTTAAAGAACAAAATAAATGATAATATAAATAGGAACTTTTTGAGAACATGAACATAGCACCCAAAGCCAAGAGTACAAAAGAAATCGTAAATTTAAATCCCATAATTGTTAGATACACATCTGAAAAGGCTATAATAAGAAGAATCCAAAGCCCTAGTAATGTGCGACTTTTACCCTTTTTCATTAAAAATGTAATGTAGATCCATAATAACCAACTTAACCAGTAAAATAGTAACCCATTTGTCATTTTCATCACCTTATACTAAGTATGACAAATTACAACCAAATTTAAACTTAGGTTAATGGCTTAAAAGACTTAATTAATTAATTCTTGGTGAAATCAGAGTCATTTGCCTTCAGAATGAAAGAGCACAACTCCCAGTTGAGTTGTGCTCCTTTGTTTTTCTTTTATTTTTTATATTTATCTAGCTTGTTTCCAATCATATCCCCAAGTTGAAAACTGGATTGTTCTTCATCTTTTTCATATTTCTTATACTCAGCTGCTGCTTGTTCTTGCTCTAACTCTTTGATACTTAATGACATTCTTTGTTCTTTTTCATTCACATCAAGCACTTTAACTTCCACTTTTTGCCCAACCTCTAACACCTCTTGTGGGGTGCCAATATGACGGTTAGCAATTTGTGAAATATGCACAAGACCTTCAATACCTGGCAAAACTTCAACAAATGCCCCAAAATTCACCAAACGTTTAACGGTTCCTTCCAGGATGTCGCCAGTAGATACTTTACTACTAACCTCGGTCCAAGGTCCTGCTAAAGTTTTCTTATGAGATAATGAAATACGCTCATTATCCCGGTCAATTGAAAGAACCTCTACCTTTATTTTTTGTCCTTCTGACACAACATCTGAAGCTTTTTCAACACGTTGATGGGAGAGCTGTGAAATATGAACAAGTCCATCTATGCCACCAATATCAACAAATACGCCAAAGTTCGTTAGTCGTTGAATTGTGCCTTCTAAAACCTGACCTTCTTTTAACGATTGTAAAATATCCTGTTTTTGTGTAGCTGACTCTTCTTCAGTAACGGCACGGTGGGACAAAATTACTCGATTTTGTTCGCGATCTAAATCAACAATTTTTACTGATAACGATTTATTAATGTAATCAGAAAAGTCCTCTACATAAAAGGTTTCTACTAGAGAAGCAGGTATAAACCCTCTAAGTCCTACATCAACAACAAGTCCACCCTTTACAATTTCTTTTATTTCAGTTTCAAACACGACTTCGTTTTTATATTTATCTTCAAGCTCTAACCAAGCCTTGTCGGAATCAACAGCTTTTTTTGAAAGGATTACCTCGTCATCCTCCACTTTTTTAACCATAAGTGTAAGCTGGTCACCTTCTTTTACAACATCACCTGCAACCTCAATATGGAGATTAGACAACTCACCAATTGGGACTATTCCTTCCGTTTTGTAACCAATATCAACGAGCACCTGTTTCTCATCAACTTTAACAACAGTACCTTCTACTGTGTCGCCGACATTTACTTCCAACATTTCATTTCCTGATTCACTCATCTAAAAAGCCTCCTTAAAATACATAAAACAACAATATAAAAAACATTCTTTTTTATAACTTCTAATAATTATAATTATTTGTCAAGTAAAGTAGTTTATAAACTGGGGGTTTATTCAATTTCCAATTTTATACATTAATTTGCTAATTGGGTTCGAATTAGCTTTTCACTACTTTTAATGCTTCGCCTAGAATTTGATTTGCTACTTCGTTGATAGATAATGAAGTCGTGTCTATTTCAATAGCATCTACTGCTTTAATTAGAGGTGCAGATTTTCGCTTAGTATCTATTGAGTCCCGTTGTTCAATTTCCTTTTTCAGTTCTTCTATATCAGAATCGAATCCTTTTTTAATGTTTTCTTCGTGACGACGTTTTGCACGCTCTTCAACAGTTGCGTGTAGAAATATTTTTACCTCTGCATCTGGAATCACGTGTGTACCAATATCCCGGCCATCCATAACGACACCTCGTTTTTTCGTTAACGCCTGTTGCCGCTTAACCATTTCTTTTCGAACCTCTGCATGTTTTGCAACATGGGAAACGTTATTTGTAACTTGAAGCGAACGTATTTTCAGGGTTACATCAACCTGATCTAAGTAAACCTTTTGCCCTCCTTCTGTTTGTTTAAGTTCCACTATCGTAGATGTAAGTAACGTTGCTAAATCTGACTCATTTTGCAATGACACTTGCTTGTTTAATGCCTTTAGCGTTAAAGCCCGATACATCGCACCAGTGTCAATATAAATATAGGAGAGTTCAGCTGCAACCATTTTAGCAACTGTGCTTTTCCCTGCTGCTGCAGGACCATCAATTGCTATCGCTATTCTTCTTTCCACCATTAACTCTTTTCATTCCCCTCGTAACCAATATAATAAATCAATCGTCTATTGATAGTATTATTCTCTATTTTACTAAAAAAACTTGGCAAATGCCAAGTTTGAAAAGTGAATTGCTTATATTAAATATAACATAAACAATAATTGCACTGCCTGTTTTCTGTCTAATTAGATTCTTTCCTTTGTCCGTAATTCACGCTGTTTCTCAAAGCAATATCGTATTAAGACTTGCTGGTCATGGTTAGACATATTTTCAAACTTAATAGAAGCTGTATGTATGTTACTGCCAGTAATAACTCGTACCACCCTTGATTGGGTACTTATATAATGAAATATACCGTTTTGCATTTCTAAAACTATCCATACATCTAAGCTGTCATTTTCATTTAATAAATGGATTGAAGGCAAGATTACTAATAAACCACCACCACTTATATCAGAAGTAACCGTGACAAAAGGCTTTGTATTGTGTTCTTTACTATGAATAGACACGTCAACTGCAGTCTCTATTCTTACAAATGAGCGGCGCTGAATTCGTTTAATGTCATCTTTGTCAGGTATACTTATTGCTAATGCAGGAATATTTAGGTTTGCTTTAGCTATAACTTTTGTGCTAAAAGAATATACAGAATGGTCGTTTCCAATGTAAGAGGTCTGTAAATTTGTTCCTTTAGGTAACAAAACCGTTCTTTTTGTTTTTATGTTAACAGGGTAATCTATAAATAAAAATCGCTCATTTTTATCAATGATTTTACAACGGTAGTTTGTGCTTTCATCTTTTTTGGTTTTCTTTTCGGTAAGTGTTAGCTGTGTACCTATTTCCATATTCCATTATCCTCTCACAAAGATACTATACACTTATTATTACAGAAAAATCAAAAAAGGGGAAGAGTAAATCTTCCCCTATAAAACTAAATCCAGATTAACTTCAGTACCATTTAACTTTTCTATTTTCTCTTCTCTTCCATCCATTGCATTAATAAATATACGAAAAGTCTCGTTATTTAAAACACCTAAAAATTCGTATGTTAGTACCTCCTTGCCTTCTGTATTGTCAATAACAGCCATATGCTGCTCCTGTATTTTAACACTTGGATTAACTTTACTTTTCGCATCCTTTTCCGAAATTTCTGGAGATGGAATATCCCGCTTTTTATGGTTCATGAAATAATTTCTAGCTGTCGATCCAAGTATATCACCGTTATCTAAAGCAACCTTCACTTCTATAGCGTCTGAATATACACGCACTCCATCTTGATTGTACAGAAAAGAAAATACTCCAACATTGTTGTATTCATTGCTTTGGTAAATCATCATATTTTCTATACCTTGTTTTTCCAAAAATGCATTTGCTTTCTCAAGTCCTTGATTTAAACTTATCTTATTTTTTTTAACAGGTCTATTAACCAAAAAAGTAACCGGATGGCCTCCTTTTTGCGTCATATCCATATAAACATTTTTATCTGGACCTCTGTAAGAAATACTGTACATTGGAACATCGGCACCCTTACCAGTTTTGGTTATATTAATCTTTGCATCGTTACCTAAATCAAATAACTTTCTGCTTTTCTTTAATGCTTCTTCTTCGCTCATTTTTGAACCAGATAAGAACTGATAGGGATGGTCCTGAGATGAGGTCCCGATTAGATTGGATTCGACATTACTCTCTGAATACCCTTTTACCTTTTTTTCAACCGTTTTAAATCCATCAATGATCGTATTATCTGCCTTTTCTTCTGTAGAAGCTAAAGCAAGCTGTACGTCCATCCAGCGTAAGTTATTTTTTAACACTAAGTACTGTACTTTTCTTAATTCCTTCTTGATATCTCCCGATTGTTTATAAAGCTTCGTTAATTTTTTAGTTTCATCTTCTGATAATGGTTTATTATCCAAGTCTCGTACAGCGGTTTTATACGTGAAGTCCCCAATGTCAGATAGAAACTCTTCTGTCTTGTTAAATGGTATCAATGCCAATGGTAATTGACCAACATTTGACAATGCTTGAGAGGTTAATCTCCAAATCTCAACTAATTGTGGAGACAAGCTAGTTGGTGAATTCATTGCTAAGGAAGTTCCAATTTTGTTGTGAAGTAAATCAATATGATAGGTTAACTCATGGAATGCCCTTTGATAGTCGTTTTCAGCTTGAATTAAGATGGAGTTTTTTTCTTGATGCTCTTGAAAACCCCATACCCCGACCCCAACTATACCTACTGTAAGTACGGTTATTAAAATCCATCGAACCAATGTAATCACTCCTTCCTATTTAGAATATATATGTTTCCCAATTTTTTTAATCTGTGGCCTTGACCAAATCCAATCAGAAGTAGCTGTATTTGGGTTGAAGTAATATAAAGCATTTCCTGAGGGATCCCAACCGTTAATAGCGTCAATTACAGCTTCTTTAGCAGTTTCATTTGGGGTCAACCATATTTGACCGTCAGCAACTGCCGTAAAGGCCCGGGGTTCAAAAATTACACCAGAAACAGTATTTGGAAATGTTGGCGTGTTTACCCGGTTTAAAATAACGGATGCTACTGCTACCTGCCCCACATAGGGTTCTCCACGCGCCTCTCCATACACCGCATTGGCCATTAATTGTATATCATTTTGTGAATATCCTTCCGGCACGTTTTTAGCCGTAGGAGTTGGAGCTGCATTTTTACCCTTATCAGGGCTTGGATTGTTACCAGTTTGTTTATTCGTGTTAGTAGGCTTTTTATTTGTTGTACCACCGTAATCATATTTACTTGCTTTCACTAGTTTTTGCCTAGTTGTTAAACCAGCTAATCCATCAATTTCCAGACCAAATTCATACTGAAAGTTTCGTAAAGCCCAATATGTCCCCCAACCAAACACACCATCAATTTCACCATTGTAGTAACCAATATACTGTAATCTAGATTGTAATTCGATTACATCGTCACCGACAGCACCATGTTGGATGACTTGTGATGAAAATGCGTAAACGGGATTATTTGTGCTAGTTGCATGCGTTAGAAAGGTTACACACGAGACAATCACTAACACCAGCCCTACTTTTCGAAGCATATGTTTTTCCTCCTAACAGCTTATGAATTTCATAACTCTAGTTTCCGAACATGTTGTTTTTTTATACATTAATTGATTAGAAAAACATTTGTTTGAGAATTTTTAATTAGAAAACTCGGCTTATCGCCAAGCCTTAATGGCCACTTAGTTGCACTTATGAAGAAAGAAAGTTTTTATACATAGAAAAAACCTTTGCGAGTTCACAAAGGTCTTAACTGTTAGATATTTTAGTTGGTAAGGTGGCATTTGCAACTTTTACCCTTCTCAAGGCGACCGCCCACAAGAAAATCATAAAAGGAATCAATAAAAGTAGCCAGTCACTCGTAACTTTTATTAATATAAAATTATAGACACCATGAAGGAGGAATGGAACAACAAGTGCTAATGAAATGTTTGCCTTTTTCTTTTTAATTTCTATCTTAGCTTTCCCAAAATAAAAACCCATAATAACACCAAATAATGCATGAGATGACACAGGGAAAAGCGCACGGGAAAAAGCGTATTCAATTCCGTTTGATAATAAAAACAAAAAGTTTTCTACTGTTGCAAATCCTAAACTGATTGCAACAGCATACACAATTCCGTCATAATGAGCATCAAACGCTGTATGATGATAAATAATGTAAATAAAAACAAACCATTTAAAAAATTCTTCCATCAATGCAATTACAAAAAAGGATTGGATAATATCACCGTTCCCAATACCTTCAGATTGTAATGCATATTGCATAAACATAATCGGAAATACTAAAATAGCACCATATATAAAATTACGAACAATTAGATGGAGTGGTTCTGTAAAGCGATCCTTTAAATAAAAGAAAGACATTAACGCAAGTGCAGGTGCAACACCGGCTGATAGTATAGCAAGCATAGTCTAACCTCATTCTAAATAAGTTAACTCAATAGTAACATTAACTAACTATTTTTAACATACAAACTGAGTTAACAAGGCAAATAATCCAACTTTAAAAATGCGGTCCTTTTCATAAGCTTTGTTCCTCTATAATCCTCGCATTTGATGTAAATTGTGACGTAGTGAAAATTCTTTTGATGCCGGCAGAATACTTCGCTTTCCACGGGCACGGCCTCAGTCTCCTCAGAAGCAAAGAACGCTTCTTCCGGGGTCTTCGGACTCGTGCTGTTCTAAGTAGGAGTCTTCGTATTCTGCCGTAACGGCGTCTAAGTTCTATATTTTCACGGAACCCCTTCTCCCTTGAGAAGAAAGCTATCTAAAGCTACGGAAAAATGCGAGACTCCTCAAAAATGAAAACCGCATTTTCTTCGTGCGATATCTTTCAAGAAGCGTTCCTTATCCAGTGAGAAAGGAACAGTCTGAAGACCCCGCAGTGAGCGGTAGATGACGCGTGCCGACTAAGACCGTCCTTTGCGGACAACATCGGCATACCCCTTGCCGGGGCAAGGAGGCTGAAGCGTTCCCCACGGAAAGCGAGTGTTTTTCCGTAGCACTGGATCAACACTATCTAATAAAGGCGGTAGGAAATAAACATAGCTGTAATGTCGCAGTTTATAGATTATCTGTCAATAACAACAATCTTTAAGAAAACAGCCTAATAAAAAGAAGGGTCATAGATTCGTTCTATATTGGGGTATTCACTTGCTAATCCTACCATAAGCTTAATTCTAGCCTTCTTGCTATCGTAATCTCTACCCAAAATAACACCATTTTTAAATAAATCATATGCACTGCCTAAATAATCGTAGGTAGTGTATACTTCTCCTTCTTCAGCAGATGTTGTGACGACAACCTTAATTCCCTTTTCAACACAACGTATAATTTCATTAACCATTGCAGGAGCAACTTGTCCTCTACCAACACCTTCTAGGATTAGGCCCTTTATGTTGGAGTCTCTGGCAGTACGAATATATTTGGCATCTGCATCCATATAACATTTTATAATGTCAACTTCAGGCAGATCCTTCTTAATTTCAAAATATTCATTTGTGATCGGCTTTTGATGTACATGTACATAGCCATTATCAATAATTCCTAAATAACCGAATCCAAATGAGTTAAATCCTTGAATGTTCGAAGCATGTTCTTTCTTTACGTATTTTGAATGGAAAATACGTTCATTAAAAACAACTACTACCCCAACATCATAAAGATCATCACTGCAAGCTGCAAGAATAGAATGTTTAATGTTACTGAATGAGTCTGTTCCAACTTCATCCGGAGCACGTTGTGAACCCGTAACTACAATTGGCTTCGCATGATTAGTTACCAAATTTAAAAAATAGGAAGTTTCTTCTATTGTATCTGTACCATGGGTTATAACAATACCATTGACTTCAGGTTTGCTTAAATGTTGGTCAATCTTTTGTTTTAAAAGTAATAGGTCCTCATACGTGATATGCATACTAGCTTTTTGGAAGACAGACTCCACTTCTATATCTATGTCTATGTCACTAGGTATGTCACAGAGCTCGAGCAGTTCATCTCCATTAATAACACCTGATTCTAATAAACCGGAATCACTATTCTTTTTACTTGCAATCGTACCTCCCGTTGATAAAACCACTACTTTTTTCATTAAATATCACCCAGCTTCTCTATTTAATTATTCTTTATTTATAATTGCGTTTGCTATTGCTTGCCCATGATGTCTGCCATTCTCAATAAAAATTTTGTTGTTATTGAATCCAGCTGCTATTACACCAGCTACAAATACTCCTGGGATATTTGTTTCATACGAACTTTCATTAAATTGTGGTCGTCCGCTATTTTCTTCAATTTTTATTCCGATTTGTCTTAAAAAAGCATAATCCGGTTTATACCCTGTCATGGCAAATACAAAGTCATTAACAACGACTTTTCTTTCACCATTAACCATATAAATAACGTGTGTGTTAGTTATTTCAGTTACTTCCGCGTTAAAATCCATCTTCACTTCTTCTTTTCTTACCAAAGCATCAAACTCAGGTAATATCCATGGCTTTATGCTTTTAGAATACGATTCACCTCGGTATAAAACTGTAACATTAGCTCCTGCTTTATGAAGCTCTAGTGCTGCATCAACGGCTGAATTTTTCCCACCAACTATTAGGACTTCTTTGTTGAAGTAAGGATGTGACTCTTTAAAATAATGCATCACTTTTCCAAGTTCTTCTCCAGGAATTCCCATGTAATTTGGCTGATCATAATAACCGGTAGCAACAACTACATTTTGAGCTTGATAGCTCTTAATTTGACCATTAATTGATTCTGTATCAACATGAAAAAGTTTACCAATCTTTTTAATAGAGGTTACCCTTTCAAATGTATTTATACGTAAATTATGTCTGTCTGCAACAGACCTGTAATAGGCCAATGCTTGATTTCTAACCGGTTTTTGCCTTTCTGTTATGAAAGCAATATTACCAATTTCAAGCTTTTCACTTGAACTGAAGAAAGTTTGATGTGTAGGAAAATTATATATTGTATTGACGATATTTTCTTTTTCAATTATTAATGGTTGTATGTCATGATTTTGTAATTCAATAGCACAAGACATCCCACATGGGCCACCGCCCACGATAATGGTATGTTCAACTTGCAACTCAATACACTTCCTTTACTTTACATTTTTATCCGGACTGCGCTTATTTGTATAGTTAGTTACCCGAGCTTAAACTAAGTTCTGCAGTAAATACAAAAAAACCCCTACCTAACTATACACGATAAGAGTTTTTTCGTCATTAAATTCGGTTTTTTGCATTTGCTTATTCTTAATTAAAACAGTACGTCCAATGCTCAGTGCTGGGAAGGTTAATTAAGCGCTATATCCTTTACTTTAAACCCAACCACGGAAACGTGAAGCTTCTGCCATTTTCCTTACGCCAATCATATAAGCTGCTAATCGCATATCGACACGCCTAGTTTCAGCTGTGTTATAGATTGAATTAAATGCCTTAACCATAATTTTGTTTAGCTTTGCCTCTACCTCTTCTTCTTCCCAATAATAGCCCATATTATTTTGTACCCATTCAAAATAGGAAACAGTTACGCCTCCAGCTGACGCTAGAACATCGGGTACAAGCAAAATTCCACGCTCTGATAGAATTTTTGTTGCTTCTAGAGTAGTCGGACCATTTGCTGCTTCAACTACAATACTAGCCTTTATATTATACGCATTATCTTCTGTAATCTGGTTCTCCACAGCTGCTGGTACTAAAATATCACAGTCTAACTCAAGTAAATCATTGTTTGAAATAGTATTGTCAAACAGTTTAGTAACTGTTCCAAAACTGTCACGTCTATCCAATAAATAATCGATATCTAGACCCTCGGGATCATGAAGGGCTCCGTAAGCGTCCGATATTCCTACCACTTTGGCCCCCGCATCATGCAAGAATTTAGAAAGAAAGCTTCCAGCATTTCCAAATCCTTGAACAACCACCTTAGCTCCTTTTAGGTCAATTCCTTTTTTCTTTGCTGCTTCATTAATGCAAATAATTACGCCTTTTGCAGTTGCAGATTCTCTACCATGTGAACCACCTAAAACAATTGGTTTTCCTGTAATAAATCCTGGATTATTAAATTCATCAATTCGGCTGTATTCATCCATCATCCAAGCCATAATTTGTGAGTTGGTAAATACGTCCGGAGCGGGAATATCCTTGTTCGGTCCAACTATTTGACTAATCGCACGAACATATCCGCGACTTACACCTTCTAGTTCACGGAAAGACATTTCACGTGGGTCACACACAATTCCGCCTTTTCCACCACCATATGGCAAGTCAACAATACCAGCTTTTAAACTCATCCAGATAGATAATGCTTTTACTTCAGTCTCGGTTACATCTGGATGAAATCGAATCCCACCTTTAGTTGGACCAACAGCATCATTGTGCTGCGCGCGATAACCAGTAAAAATCTTCATCGATCCGTCATCCATGCGAACTGGTATCCGAACAGTCATCATACGTATAGGTTCTTTTAATAGTTCAAATACCTCATCAGGATAACCCAATTTTTCTAAAGCTGTTTTGACAACAGTCCTTGTTGAGTTTAATACATTATCTTTTTTACTTTGTCCCTTAGTAGAATCTGCTGCTTTATCGGCTACCATGAACTTACCTCCTAGTAAATCTACTCATTATTATATATATATATAGCTACACTCAGAGATTAGTATACACTTTCATCATAAATATGCAATAAAAGAAAGGTTTTTTCTCCAATTATTTTTTTATATTGAAAACGTTACCATTTACTGTTCATAAGAGTTTAAAATCTTGTTGTTAATAAAAGTTATCAATTATCTGATTTATTGCGTTATGTTCCATGATTGTCTTTCCATATTCGTTTAATCTTGCAGAAGTAACGATACTTGGAGAAGAGAATTCTGATAAAATCGCAATAACATTTTCTTTCTGTGATATATTGAGCTCGTTATCCTTTAATAACATATAGTATTTTTCGTCCATAAAATATACCTTTCCACCTGTAATCGAAACATTGGTAAGATATGTGGCAACTTGAATCAAATCCTCAAATTCCTGAAAACAAAAAATCAATTCATTGCTTTCGTCTAATGTAACTTTCATTTCAATAAAATCCTCATCCCAATTTGTATGTTCTATTTTTTGTGTCACATACACATGCATACCTTGTGCCTGCATCAAATGTACATGTACAAGGAGCATTCCTTCCAATTCAATGCCAAGCTCACTGCTGGCTTCATACATCATGTCACTAAATAAATTTCCCGCGTCTTTAACATCATTCCACAGTTCTTGGGTTGTGAAACCTCTTTCAGTTAAATCATCAAAGGTTAAAAAGATAGTGAATTGATCATTTGATATACGCTCAATACGCATTGTAGAAACCCCCTTCGCACACTAGATGTTTTTTTATTCTTGTTCACTTCTTGTAATACTATATGCAAATAAAGTGTACATTGCACATACTCTTTACACTTTTTCTTTAAAACTTATGACATGACATTCGGACCTTGTTCCTAAACGAAACGGTAGTCTAGTGTAACCATAACCTTCACTTACTAATATATAACTTTTTCCTTTCCTTTGAAAACTTCCCTTTTCATAAAAACCAAACCCTGCTATCCGTATTTGGCCACCGTGCGTATGTCCTGCTAAAACCAAATCAACTTCTTCCTGCTCCTCTTCAGACATGTCATTAAAGGCACTTGGTGCATGTGTCACCAGTATCGTATAGTTGTCTTGTTTATTCTTGCTAGCTAGATCGTACCGTGCCTCTTTATACTTACAGCAATCAAGCCCCACTATATTAATACTTTTTCTACTAACGGTTTTCATACACCGCGTTTCATTTGTCAGTATAATTACACCATTTCTTACTAGCGTTTGATATAAAGCTTCAGGATTCTCTTCATAGTCATTATTACCCCAAATAAAATAAATTGGTTTTCCCCACTTTTTTAATAAATCTAAATTTTGTCTTACCCTTTTAAGAGGAACCCCTTTTTCCTTTAAGTCACCACCGATAATAATAAGATCAATAGCACTGTTAATTTTATTCAATGTAGACGATCTTACCCT
>NZ_JBMERP010000023.1:0-51657 GCF_049310925.1 Virgibacillus sp. DJP39
CCTTCTCCCAATTCTAACATTCATATCTTGTCCAAAAGAATCATATAGTTTAAATAGTATACCTTATAGGGAGCGTATGTTATGGAAGAGCGTTTTTTTGCCCAATTTATACATTGCTATTTTATTGCTTTTGGAGTCATTATAGGAGGCACTATTATTGGAAGCATGGGGTCTTTTTTTACTGGTGATGCACCCGTATCGTCCATCACTCGTCTTGCACAAAGCTTGCGTATTTGGGCTATTGTAGCGGCCATTGGGGGAACTTTTGATGCAATCACTAAATTTGAAAAAGTACTTGATGGATCAACAATTGATGTTTTTAAGCAGATTTTGCTGATAATTGCCGCAATGGGCGGGGTAAAGTCTGCTATCTTAATACTTTCCTGGGCCATTCAACAGGAGATAGAGTAATGCATATTCCTCCTTATCATAAGCGAAAAAGCTGGCAACGTTTTCTGGTTGGTACTTTTTTTGGAGGGCTAATCGCCTATTGTATCCTTATTTATATGTATGGATCTATGTATGAACAACTGTTAGAACAAAATCTTGAATTGCAATCACAGGTGGATGATTTAAAGGATGAAAATAATGCGTTATTAAAAGACAAAGAGGACCTTAGTCAACAAACTAAGGAATCAGACACAGTAAAGAAGATAGAAATACGAATTGACAATGAAAAAGAAGTCAAAATGGACACATTAATTGTACATCAGCTCGAGAAACTAATTAAAAAAGAAATTTCTCATATAGTTGGTCAGGACAAAGATATTGTGTCAGACAGCGAAAGATTGCTTGAATCAACGATTGAAAATAAAAGTTTTCGTATTGATGAAATGACGTATCAATTTACAGTGATAAAAACTTCCATTACAGATACAGTAAAATTAACGTTAGAAGCGGAGATTGTAGGCTAACGGCTACAAGATACTTAGCTATTTATCGAAAAACACATTTCTGAACTTTATCATATACTACTCTAATCGAAAGGAGTGGGTTCTAATGTTTATTATGAATCACAATAGAATGAAGGAAGAAAAAATCAATCTGTTAAAAAATGGTTTAACCGCGTATGCGGAATCAAATGAATTGATTCGATTAATAAAACGGGACATAAAAAAATTTGAATTACATGTACATCTTGATGAAACACCTTCAGGATGCTGGTTCATACCACTTCACAACAAAAATGAAAATGCGAAGTTTTTTAAAACGGACTTAGACCAATCCGTATGAGCAAACAAATAATTCGTGAAAAGAAGCGCTAATTTAGCACTTCTTTTTATTTTACATACTCTAAACAAACTTGGTCAAGATCCTGAATAACAATTTCAACATCTTCCCATGTGTCAACTGATGCTCCAGCAGCCATAGGATGACCGCCCCCATTGTACTTTGCAGCAATTGTATTAATTACTGGACCCTTTGAACGAATACGCACACGGATCAGATCCTCTTCTTCAATGAAAAATGCCCAAGCTTTGATTCCTTCCACATCTCCTAAGACCCCTACTAACTGGCCTGTTTCTAAATTGCTTACATGAAATTCATCTAAGATCGATCTAGATAATTTAATCGTACTCATGCCAGAATCAGACAATACATAATTCTGAAGGATATATCCACGTAACCTAGCTATTGTTTCTTTTGTATTGTAAATACCATCGTATAACGAAGTGCGGTCAAAATCATAGGCTACAAGTTCTGAAGCGTATTGAAACGTCTTTTTTGTTGTACTTGGAAATAGAAATCTTCCTGTATCCCCAACAATCCCACCATAAATAAGTCGAGCTGCTTCATCGCTCAGTTTGAAGCCGTGTGGTTTTTTAGCATATAAAAAAAGATCATAAATAATTTCAGATGTTGAACTTGCTTTTGTGTCAACAGACATAATATCGCCATATGCATCAACATTTGGATGATGATCAATCTTTATTAACTTGTCACCTTTATCATAACGTTGATCGTCAATGCGTGCAGCGTTGGCCGTATCACAAACAATTACAAGTGCTCCATCATATACATCGTCGTTAATAGTATCCATTTCTATCATAAACGTTAAAGACGGATCCTCAGAACCAACGCAATACACATTTTTGAATGGATATGTTCCTTTTATCAAATGCATTAACCCACCTTGTGAGCCAAGTGCATCAGGATCAGGGCGCACGTGACGATGAATGATTATCGTATCATGCTTTTCTATTTCTTCTATTATCAGTTCAAATTGCATCGGTTACCCATCCTTCTCTCTAATCAGTATTTATACTTTTTTTCTGGCTAAATTCGGTAAGACAAGCTACAATGTAACAAGGAATTAAGATGACACTTCATTCATTTCCCTTTTATATTCTCTTATAATGTTAGTTGAACATTTTGTTAGAAAATTCTTCTTATTGGAGTAGATCAAATGGTTATTTTCCCGATTTTAATTGCAGCGTCACTAGTTTTTTATGTATATTACAAAGTTTCCATTCTTAAAAGTGACGATAATCTCACTCAAGCTTATTTTAACGCAAAATCCAGAATTTGTCTTGGGAGTTTCATTTTCTTTTTTGCAATAAACCAATACATCTATTATGGGACACAGATCTCATTGTTTATCGGTATAGTTTTTCTTATTTTAGGTGTACTACAGCTATCACGTGGCTTTAAAGAAGGTAGACATTACAGGAATGAATGGAAACGACTCAATAATGAATAAGACAAGCTGACTAAACGATTAGTCAGCTTTTGTTTATTACCTGGCGATTAATTGCGCCATTAACAACCCTTTTCCTACCATTTGTTTGTCATTAAACACTTCAACATCTATTTTTGCATAAACCCGACCAACTTCAAGTAATCTTGGTTTGATCAAAATTTCACTGTCAATTTGTACAGGTTTCATAAAGTAGACAGTAATGTTCTCAACGACGAGATCTGCTTTTTTCACCTGCAACAACAAACGCCTGCTTGCTTCTGAAATAAGGGATGTAAAAACTCCATTAGACAATGTTCCTAACTGATTTGTCATTTGTGGAGTTATAGCCGTCTGAAAGATAGTTTGATCTTCTGGCAGCGACTCCAGATTCCGTGAAATAATATCGTCAATTGTCTCACCCACCTGTGGCTGCCGCTGAATTTGCTGTAATGCTTTGAGTACATCCTGTCTTGAAACCACGCCCTGCAGTTTATTCGATTGATCTACCACAGGCATTACCTCGATACCTTCCCAAACCATCATATGAGCCACATAAGCAAGTGAAGTTTTTGTTTGAACCATATGTGGACGTCTCGTCATTACTTTTTCAACTAAAGTTTGTCCATTTTTTCCAATTACATCTTTTGAGGTAAGCATCCCGACCACTCGCTGTTTATCATCGACTACTGGAAATCTAGAATGCGTTGAAAGATCATTCAGCTCATACCATTTTCCCAATAAGTCTTTCGCATCCAAATAGTATGCGTCTTCTACAGATGTAAAAATATCCTCGACAAAAACTATTTCTTTTTTTATCAATTGATCATAAATAGCCCGATTAATCATGGCAGCTACAGTAAACGTATCATAGCTTGTTGACATAATCGGAATTTCCTTTTCATCTGCAAGCTGTTTAATATGTTCCTCAGTGTCAAATCCTCCAGTAATCAAAACCGCAGCACCTTCTTGTAACGCAAGTTCATGTGCCTTTACCCGGTTTCCGACAATTAGCAATGAGTCACGTTCCGTGTAACGCATCATTGCGTCTAATTGCATCGCCCCGATAACAAATTTGCTAAGTGTTTTATGCAACCCTCTCTGGCCACCCAATACTTGCCCATCAACAATATTGATTACTTCAGCAAAGGTTAATCGTTCAAAGTTTTCTTTCTTTTTTCTTTCGATCCGTATTGTTCCAACTCGCTCTATTGTACTTACTAAACCCTGATTTTCTGCTTCTTTAATAGCTCTATATGCGGTACCCTCACTAACATTTAAGTCCTTTGCTACCTGACGAACAGATATTTTATTACCAATTCCTAACGTTCCTATATGTTGAATGATTTGTTCATGCTTCGTTGCCACTCAGATTGTCACCAACTTTCAACTGTACTAGTCTGATTAATAGTATTAATTATACAGTTGAATAGGTGAAACCTCAATGCTAAAGCCTAAGACGTGATCTAGTTCTTTCCTGTTCCATAGATGGAGGTTCGGTTATTTGCAAAATTGTTGCAGTGTTTGAAGCAATCACTAATAAAAACAAAACTAACCACAACCCCCAAAACAAACTCGCTGTTGAGGTAACTGCAGTAGGAATAATTGGCCATGCAAAGTATAAGAAAAAACAAGCTAATAAAAATCGCAAAACAGCATAGTGTCTCATAGTATCTCCTCCTTGTGTCCTTGGGCTCTATAATTATCCTATGATTGTACGAGCTGTTTCAGAACTGAAGATGAGTATATTACGTTCCTGCATAAGAACAAAGGATGAACAAATAATAAAATAATAAATATTTTATAAGAGAGGAACTGACATATGGCAACCATTGAAAAGGACAACAGTGAGATTCACGAAAAAAGATGGGCAATTGTATCCATGGCATCAATTCCATTAATAATGACACTTGGGAATTCCATGTTAATTCCAGTCCTGCCAATAATGGAAAAGGAAATTGACATTTCAAAGCTGCAGTCCAGCTACATAATAAGTGTGTATTCCATCGTAGGAATCTTCCTTATTCCACTTGCAGGCTTTCTCTCTGACCGGTACGGAAGGAAAAATGTAATAATACCTTCATTAATCATTGCGGCAATTGGTGCTCTAATCGCTGGGTGGGCATCCTGGAAAATGAGTGACCCTTTTACCTTGATAATTATCGGAAGAATCCTTCAAGGGATAGGAGCTTCTGGAACTGCCCCGATTGTATTACCATTGGTAGGAGATATGTTTAAAAAAGATAAAGATGTCAGTTCTACCTTAGGACTGATTGAAACGTCAAATACACTTGGTAAAGTATTAAGTCCTATAATAGGTGCTGTATTAGCAGGTGTAGTGTGGTTTCTACCTTTTTTCTCCATTCCAATATTTTGTCTCATTTCTGTTTTACTAATTATTTTTTTAGTGAAAAAGCCTCCCAAAGAAACAAAAGGTCCGTCTTTTAAGGATTTTAAAAATGATACAAAAAGTGTGTTTGTAAAACATAAACGCTGGCTTCTCTCCATTTTTGTAATTGGTGCTATTCTAATGTTTATTTTATTTGGCATACTCTTTTATCTTTCCAGTGTGCTAGAAGAAACCTATAATGTTAAAGGTCTCAGGAAAGGATTGTATCTGGCAATCCCACTAGCAGCATTGTGTCTTGCGTCATTTATTACCGGAAAGACGATAAAAGATAATTTAGTTGTAATGAAGTGGATTACGTTTGCTGGGATAGTAACTGCCAGTGGCTCGGTTGTAGCAATCCGTTTTTCAGAACAAGTTCTTTATTTATTAGTAGTTTTCTTGATTTGTGGAATTGGTATTGGAGCAGTACTTCCCTGTATGGATGCATTGATAACGGAAAGTATTGAGAAAGGTGTTAGAGGAACAATTACTTCTTTTTATAGTGCCGCGCGCTTTATAGGAGTTGCGGGTGGCCCTCCAGCAACAGCTTTATTAATGAAACAAAATTTGACCTGGCTTGTCAGTCTTCTATCCTTACTAGCACTACTCGCAGCATTTCTCGCCTTTAAAGAAATCAAACCTGATAAATAATGCATAAACCTCTCTCCTCTCTGAATATAATTAGGTTCTAAGATAGCCTGTCTTTTCTCATTAGTTGATGCATAAACTACAAGGAGAAAATTAACGGGAGGAGGCCAATAATGTTTGTTATGATTGAAAAAGCAGTTTTCATCATGGTTTTGTTGCGGTTGGTTTCTGGGAGTATTGAAATTCTTGCAGCAGCTTTAATGTTTAAATTGAATAATATAGAAAAGGCCCTAATCGTCAATAGTTCATTGGCTTTGATCGGACCTATAATTCTTATCGTATCAACTTCAGTTGGTTTATTAGGTATTTCTGAAAAAGTATCATTTGCTAAAATGATTTGTATATTTACTGGAGTGGTTCTTATTCTAGTCGGAATTAAAGTTAAGTAAAATTAATTCTGGTTGTAAGCGACAAAAGTAACCAAAAGTGAAAACTGTTGGTTCCCTGTTTTAGTCACTGTTAATCCTTCTATAGTAAAAAGTGGTTCATTCTCTTTCAACAACGTCAGGAAAGTGTTAATACTTTCTAGACTTGGCGAAGATGCCTCTATGGTATATCCAGTTTTCTTTATTTTTTTAGGTAGAGTAGAGGTTTCCTTTTTCTCTTCCAGAATTGTTGATTCAATCATAGTTACAGTAGTATTTGACTCTACAGAAAATTTCTCTATTTGGACCAAAATAACATCTGGTTGTGGGCTGCTCGGAACCAGTTGTGCAGCAATTTCAGTTAATTCACTGCTTTCAGTTTCCAGATTGTCTTCTATGTTTGACAGTTGAGCATCATACATCTTCACATTTTTATTTATCGTCTGCAACTCCGCTTGCATAGGTTTTATGATGAGAGAATAGGAAATAGAATAAATAATAGCTACACTAATAAAAACACCAATAATTCCATACAGCGTGTGTTTCGACAGAAGTTTATTCATTCATACCAAACTCCTTTGTCAAAGTTTCTAAGTCAGTTGCCACGGTTAAAGTAGCATGGTAGGCCGAATCAACGAGAATAACATTGGTTAGCTCTGTATTTTTTACGTAGTTTAGCTTTAATAATGCAGACACATATCCAGCCAATTCCGGTAATGTATCAAATTTGGCCTCTACCAAGATTTGATTAGAGGGCAGTGTTTCATACATGATTAACTGTTTAGAATCTGACAACAGACCAAGTATACTTTTATATACAGATAGATTTGGTACACTGGCTGATCTGATTCCTGCTACGTCTGAAATCAGCCTCTCTTGTTTCTTATAATCTTTAACAGCTCCCCGATTTTCCAAGAGAATACTTTCCAATTCTGCTAGTTTTTCAGATTTGATTTCTATCTGACTTTGGTAGTCATTTTTTTGAAATAGCACAAAGGATATGACACAAAGAGCAAGAACAAAGAAAAGAATACCAAACTTTAGAAAAGGAGCAAACTTATTCGGTTGTTGTTCTATCAGATTAATCTCCGTATTCATCTAATTGCTCCCCCCTCTATGTTACTTCCTTTAAAGCCAATCCAAGTACGTCAATATACTTAGCAGGTGTGTCGTGTGTTTTATCTATTTCGTCAACTAAATCAACAGCGATTGATACCCTTGATAGTAGCTCAGTCTTAACTTGTTGTAAAAAGGGAAAGTCCCCTCCAATTATCAGCCTTGAAATACTAGATGATCCGTTTGTAATATTATATTGATAAAAATCAATTATCCGATTTATTTCTATGATTTGATCAGCTATAAGTCGATCAGCTACTATCTCATCTACTATTTCTACCGGGAAATCCAGTTTCCGATACCTTGTGAAAATAGCTTTGTGTTGATTGAAGGCGGTTATTACTATGGAATCCTTGTTCCAGTTTACAAGAAGCACATCATTGTCTTTCGCATGTTCTTTACTATAATAGTAGCGATAAATGGACAGTGAAGTAAAATCAGCAGCTTCGGGCCTTAATCCTGCTTGTGTGAACAAAGAAATAAACGGTTCAAGCTTATCATTAGGGTACGCAAATAATAAAATCTTTTGTTGCTCGCCACCATCAAGAAGCTCAAAGTCTATTGCTGGATTATCGAAAGGGAGGTGAAAACTGTTCCCTATTTGTGTTTTAATATATCCTTTTATTTCATTTGGTTGTAAAGCAGAAGGAACACTTAATTCACGTATTACAACTGTATCATCAGGCACACAAAAGAATAACTTTTTACGTTTCCATTTCTGGGATTGAACAAGTTGCTCAACTAGTTCTTTCAATACAGCTTTGTTGCCAATTTTGCCATCAATAATAGTCCCCTCAGGCAGTTCTAATTCCCCGTATGTTATCAAACTATCTAATGATGCATTCTTATGATACGAATAACGAAGAACCCGATTTGTAATAACAATATTTACCCGACCACTTTTTACCAATGCCATGCTACCACCTACTTATATGTAAAATTGTATGTACCAATTAATGATGAAATCTCCGTAAAAATATGCTACCAAACCAGCAACAACGATGTATGGACCAAAAGGTATCGGTTGTTTGCGGCTGATAATTTTAAAGAGCAATAACAAACTGCCGACAATTGCCCCAATTATAGTCGATAGAAAAAACACGAGCAAAATCTGATTTAGTCCTAGTACGATACCAAGAATACCAAACAATTTCATGTCGCCAGCACCCATTCCACCCTTACTAGCGAGAATTATAATGGCAGTAATTCCCACTCCAGCAATTGCCCCAGTTAGTGATGTTAACCATGAATCTAGTGGGTGCAAAAAACGTAGTACAATAAACAATGGTAAAAAGAAAAGAAGAACCTTATTTGGTATCAACATGTATTTGATGTCGGATACGAGGATAATCATTAACATCGAGACGAGTAATAAACCTATAATTAACTCAAAAGTAATTCCGATTTTCCAAAAGCTAAGCGCAAACAGTAATCCTGTGGTGATTTCCACAACTGGATAGATCGGCGAAATGGTAGATTTACAATGTCGACATTTTCCAAGTTGAGTTAAATAGGATAATACAGGAACTAATTCATACCAGGCTAGTGTGTGATTACAGGAAGGACAAAACGAACGATCGTTTGCGAATGGGAGATTTTTAGGTAAACGTAAACCTACTACGTTGAAAAATGAGCCAAAAACTAGGCCGAGGATGAAAAATAAAATGGTTAATGTGATGTCCATTGTTGTTACTCCTTATGCTACTTCTTAATTACTTCTTTAGTTGGAATAAAAAGCCCTGCAACAAATAATGCAAGGCTTTGAAACGTTGTATTAAAGTATTAAGTTTATTGGGTAGTATCAGAACCCGATTCAACTGTATTAGTACTACTGGTATAGGTCCATACTTTACTAACTTTTTCAACAGTATCATTTTCACTAAAACCATCAGGAATTTCTTCTAAATAACCTAAGTCTACTAGTTTACTAAGTTTAAATGATGTTTCATCGCCTTCACCAGCAACATCTGCTAATCTAGCTGCATTCTCAAATAATTCTTTATTTGCATCTTTAGCGTCACCTTTTGCATCACTTACAACATTCCCAATCGTCGGAACTGCAATAGCTACAATAATACCTAAAATTGCTATAACTGCTAAAAGCTCTACTAATGTAAACCCTTTTTCTCTCTTTATCTGTTTCTTTATCCGTTCAAACATGTTGACCCCACCCTTTACTAGATTAGTTTTAAAATAAAACTAGTTGGTCGGTTGCACTACTTGCTCCTGATTACCAAAGTGCCCTATGTAAAGGTAATCTATCAACGCATCCTACGTTAGTCCTATATTAAGTATACTCTATAACCTTACATAAATCTACCATTTCTACTATATTTTTTCAAATAATGAAAACATTGGTATCACAACCGCCATGATAATACTACCTACAATAACGGTAAGTACAATAATCATTAATGGCTCGATTAAAACTTTTATTCTATTAGATAACTGTTCTACTTCTTCCTCATAAAATTCAGCAGCCTTCATCAGCATATGATCTAATGTTCCCGTCTTCTCCCCGATTTGGACCATCTGTACAACTAGAGCTGGAAATGCCCAGTGATCTTTCATTGGCTTAGTCAAAGATTCACCCACAGCTAACGATTGTCTAGACTTTGCGAGAATACCTTGGATAACTTTGTTGTCAACAACTTTTTCCGTGATTTCCACTGACTGTAGAATTGGTACTGAACTATTAAATAGGGTACTTAAGGTTTGAAGCATACGAACTAATGCACCTTTATGTACCAGGACCCCTATAAAAGGGAATTTCATCTTCACCACATCTAGTCGGTAATTAAAGCGATCAAATTGCATTAAGTATTTAATTACTAAAGTAGCTATTATAATTAATAGAAATAAAATCCACCAATATGCCGCAGCAAAGTTACTCAAGTTAAGTACAATCCGTGTAAACATCGGTATCTCTTCTCCGAAGGAGCGAAACATACTAACGAACTGTGGAACAACAAAGACTAACAAAAATGTACTTAAGAAAAGTGTGATTATCCCGACTACAGTTGGATACAGAACAGCCGATACTATTTTCTGTTTGTTCCGGTATTCTTTCTCATAGTAATCAGCCATCTGATTTAAGATTTCATCTAACTTACCACTCACTTCACCTGCGTGGATCATATTTCTTAGTAAGGACGGAAAAACCATCGGATGCTGTTCAGTAGCAACTGATAGCGATCTCCCATTATCAAGTTGCTTATCAATAGAAGTAAGAGCAACCCGTAAAGCGTAATTATCTGTTTGCTTTACCATTGTTTTTGTAGCATCAGAGAGAGAGATTCCAGCTCGTATAAGCGTTGAATATTGTCTTAAAAATATAACAAAATCTTTATTTTTAACTTTTCTATTTAGAATGATATCTTTATTCCATGGCTTAGTCTCAGCAATATCAATAATGATATGTCCATCCTTTTCAAGGGTTTGGATTGCTTCTTGCTTTGAGTCTGCTTCAACTTTACCACTTATTTTTTGTCCCGATAACTTTTTGCCAGTGTATTGGTAATTCATACTCTACAAATTCCTTTCCTGCAAAAAAGGCGCAATACTTTCTGGAGTAACACGATTTTCCTGCAGTAACCGCTTCAAGTCCATTTCAAGCGTATGCATCCCGTGTTCTTTTGATGTTTGCAGTACATTTTGTATCTGGTGCAGCTTCTCATTTCGGATTAAATTTTTCACTGCTGAATTATTAACTAAGACTTCAGTAGCCACTACTCTGTCCCTTCGATCCTTTGTAACTAACAGCCGTTGTGAAATAACTGTTTTTAATATAGATGCTAATTGAACTTGAATTTGGGCATGTTGATTAGGTGGAAACACGTCAATTATACGTTCGATAGTTGATACCGCATCCGTAGTATGTAGTGTTCCTAATACCAAATGGCCTGTTTCAGCTGCTGTAATTGCGGTGGAAATCGTTTCGAAATCCCGCATTTCTCCAACCAAGATAACATCTGGATCCTGTCGTAAGCTAGACCTCAATCCATTCGCGAAACTGGTGGTGTCAAACCCAATTTCTCTCTGATCAATCACAGATTTATCATGGTTATACATGTACTCAATTGGATCTTCAAGCGTTATAATATGTTTTTGCATCGTTTTATTCATGTAGTTTATCATCGCAGCAAGAGTAGTACTCTTTCCGCTACCTGTCGGGCCTGTAATTAAAATCAGACCTTGAGGGTGTTGAACGATTTGCTTCACAATTTGTGGTAAACCCAAATCTTCAATTGTCGGTATTGTTCTCGGCACAATTCGGATTGCTAATGACAATTGACCTCGTTGGAAAAATGTGTTGATTCGAAACCTTGACACACCATTAATACCATATGTAAAGTCTAAATCACGGTTAGTTTCAAGTTGATCCCAAAGTTCCGTTGAAATTATTTCTTTTACAATCTGATAGGTATCTGCTGGTGTTAGTTCCGGTAATTGCTGTTCTTGAAGCAATCCATTTATGCGGAATATAGGTGGCTTGCCTATCGTCAGATGGACATCTGATGCTTTGTGCTGATATGCGTTAGTTAACCATTTATCAAAATCCTCTTTCATGTAGACGCCCCCTATATACTAATTGATACTTGCATGATTTCTTCCATCGTCGTTAACCCGGTCTTTATTTTTGCTAATCCGTCCTGGAGAAGAACAGATGAGTGTTGTTCTTCTAGATAAGAACGGATGCTTGACATTGATTGATTGTTTAAAAGCATTGTCTTAATCGTATCATCAACAACAACAACTTCATGAACAGCAGCTCTGCCACGATATCCTTGTTGATGACAGCTGCTACACCCCTTGCCATAGTAAAGTTTTTCCACTTCCATTCCATTCTTCAAGAATAGTTCCTTTTCCATTTGTGCCGGTTCTCTTTCCATTTTACAATCTCGGCAAATTTTTCTGACGAGACGCTGTGCTACAATTCCGTTTAATGAGTTGACCACTAAATATGGTTCTATTCCCATGTCAACTAATCTTGGGACAGTATCTATTGCACCATTTGTATGCAATGTGCTGAATACTAAATGTCCTGTCATTGATGCACGTATGGCAATTTCAGCTGTTTCCTGATCCCGAATCTCACCGACCATGATTATGTTTGGATCTTGTCTTAGCATTGACCGAAGTCCTGCAGCAAAGTTTAACCCTATTTTACTGTTTACCTGAACCTGGTTAACTCCCTCTAATTGAAATTCTACTGGATCTTCAATCGTTAGAATATTAACATTTTTCTTATTTAAATGATTGATTGATGCATATAATGTGGAAGTTTTACCAGAACCTGTAGGACCAGTCAACAAGATTAGTCCAGATGGTTGTCCAATCAAATCTAAATACCGTTTATGATTTTCTTCTGAAAAATTCAGTTCACTTAATTGCATTAATGCATTTTTCAAATCCAGTATACGAATAACAACTTTTTCACCGTAAACAGTGGGCAAGCAGGAAATACGCAGATCTACCGGTGTTACACCAACCGTTGATCTAATCCTACCATCCTGTGGTAACCTTGTTTCCGTAATGTTTAGATTAGCTAAAATTTTAATACGCGCTACCAGGGAATTTTGTAAATGCTTTTGTAAAACTTTTTCCGTTTGTAATCTACCATCAATACGATATCTAATTTGGATAGTGGATTCCTGTGGATCAATATGAATATCGCTAGCTTTTAGTTGCACGCCAGTGTTTAAAAGTTGATCTAGTATTTGAATAACGGATGTTTCATCATCTCTAGAATCAGAACTATCCTGAAATCCTTCAAGTTCACCTTTAAAGTAATATTTATTTATTGCATAAAGAATGTCATCTTTCGCGGCAATAACCGGTGAAATACGGTACCCTGTTGACATTTCTAAATCGTCAATAACGTAATAGTCCATTGGATCCTTCATTGCAACCATAAATTCATTACCCTGAATCTTTAACGGCATTATGTAGTTTTGTTGAGCCATTTCCTTTGTAACATAACCTAATACATGTTCATCAATTGAATAATTAAATAGTGATACATGAGGAATTCCGAGCTGAAACTCTAATACTTCTATTAATTGTCGCTCCGTAATATGGCCTCGCTCTAATAGCGCATCTCCCAGCTTTTGAGCACTATCTTTATTCTCCAGTGTTTCCATTATCTGGTCGTTCGTTACGAGATTTGCTTCCTGGAGCAAATCCCCTAGACGCTTACGAGTAATCAGTTTAATCCGCTCCTTTTAAGGTAAATTTATTACCAACTTATCCTGGATAGTTATATTCTTGCCATAGGCAGTACCCGTACTGCTAATATGAATAGTTATTATTTCATTTGTTTTTTTAATGTTCTTTTGTTTAATAGCAAATCGTCTATTACCATCGACCTCTACACGAGTTGGAAACCCGTTTAAAAAATCTTCAATAGTCTGCTCATCATTAAATTGGTTAATTTTACTACGGTAATAATCAATCCCCATTTCAGCAATTGATCTGGCATCAATAGTGTGCCCAACTGTATCAACTTGTTTTGTAGTGTTGGTAACCTGATAGAATTGAGTAAGTATGAATAACAATAGTAACGTAACAATCATTAACGTAACTACTAGTGCGGCTCCATCTTCGTTTTTAAACCTAATCATTGGGCATCACCCTGAAGATATGTATAGGTTTCACTTAACTTATCATTTTGTGAAACTATTTGTATATTTGTACGATATAAGCCCAACTTTGCTTCTTCAGTAGTTTGGCAAACATTTAACACAATTGAATGAGAAACTTTATTTAATTTATAGGATAAAAGTTCAGTATCTGGTAACACTTTTTTTGTTAAAGGACAAACAGGTATTTTTTCTTCTTCCAATTGCGAAACAATAGACTCTTGGCCCTTTAGATCGTGTATAGCTTGTTCCAATAGGTTACCAGCAACTAATTCTTTTTCAGTGTTGTTATTCCATGTCATTATTTGTGGGAAAATTGGAAGAAATACTACAATAACTATTCCTAATATCGAAATTGATGCTATAATCTCAATAAGAGTAAAACCTTTGCTATTATTTATATTGTTATATTTATTTAACAAAACTATCACTCCTCTACTAAGACTATTAACCTATTATATCATGTTATTGGATGTGTAAAAGATGAAAAACAGACAATTAAAAAATGAACATGGCTTAACACTTATAGAAGTGCTAGCATCATTAAGTATCTTCGCTATTTTAATAGTATTATCGTCAACATTGATTATGCAGTTAATTACTAGTGAAGAAGTTAGCAGTTCAACTTCCTTACAGCAAAATACAAATGTTTTGATGGCAGAAATACGCAATGACTATTACAAAGTTAATTCACCCATCTGCTTTGATGACAAAAAGGGTTTAATCGATCCGGTGAAATCTACCTTTAATAACAGTGTTGAGAGTTTAAATATAAGCAATGGTTGCATAGACGTAGATCGAAACAAATCCTTGTCTATTCACTTAGTCACTAGCAACAAGGGTGATAACCTTACTGTTGAAACTACTTTAGCGAAGAAGGATGCTTACGTTTTAGATTTGAAAGAGAATCCAGATGACTTTGAAGAAGGAAATATAGACAACTGTACCTTTTTCAATGACACCAAATTTACGAGCTACATACATACTCAAAATGGAAATCCCGGTTGTAATCAATACGACTTTAAAAAAAGTGCAGCTTTTCAAAATGGGCTTTTCCTTCAAAACAATTCTGCAGTCGTTATAGGTGGAAATTTATACGTCAAAGGTGGACTAACTGTTCAACCAAATTCAACTGTAACAGTAAATGGTGACTTTCAGGTGGAAGGTGAATTGGATATAAAAGGACAAGTTTGTATAAAAGGTGAATTTAAACGTAAGGAACAATATTACTCACAAATTGATGAAGTAAAAAATTGCTTTGAATCAGGGAAATGATATTTATGTCTTAAAAAAATAAGTGTGAGCAACTACGCTCACACCTAAACCCGTTGTTACAACTCCATTACTTCCCCTATCTTCATTACCTTACCTTCACCTGTTTTAACCTTCCTGGCGAAATCATCAGGATTCTGCTCAATCACCGGAAATGTATTATAGTGAACAGGTACAACCACTTTGGAATTTATCCAATCTGCGGCAATCAATGCATCTTCTGGTCCCATCGTAAAGTTATCCCCAATTGGTACAAAAGCTACATCGATGTCATTCATTTCCCCAATCATTTTCAGATCAGAAAATAATCCCGTGTCACCTACATGGTATATGGTTTTACCATTTACGGTTAGAAGGATTCCTGCTGGCATCCCCGTATAAATCGACGTCCCATCATCTTCTGTAAATGCAGATCCATGAAATGCCTGAGTGAATTTAACTTTACCAAAATCAAATTCATGAGCACCACCGATATGCATTGGGTGAGTGTTTAGTCCTTTAGAGCCAAGATACCCTGCTAGTTCGTTTGGAGCAACTACTAGCGCATCATTGTTTTTCGCTATTTGGATTGTGTCACCTACGTGGTCGTTGTGCCCATGCGTGAGTAATATAATATCCGCTTTCACTGAATTCGCATCCAGGTCACAGGCATCATTTCCTGAAATAAAAGGATCAATTAAAATCGTATGTGTTCCTGTTTCTAGCTTTACAACTGAATGACCATGATAAGATAGTTTCAACAAAACCACTCCTTTTAAGATTTATTCCACATATATATATCTACCCGATTAGTAATTCTGCCATGCATTCTCATACAAACGAATTAAATTAGGGTCAATTAAGGTATTTGGTTCAAGTATAAATTGTTCTCCTGAATCGTTCACAATCCTACTATCTTCGTCTTTTCCAAATTGTGTTAAACCTAGAAGCATATCTTCAGTCAAAAACTCTGTTTCAACTTTTATCTCAAATTCCTCTACGTTAATTTTATCACGGCTAGCCATCACAAAGCCCCAATTTCCAAAGCTTGGAACGTCAACATGGAAGTTTACCGTATTCATCCCAGTAGATGCTACTGTTTTAGAAATCGTCCAATACACTTTTGTTGCAAAAACTGGGCTTGTAGATTGAATCATTGCTGCCCCACCTGGGTTTAGGTGATTTCTTATCAATGAATAAAACTCTTTCGTGTAAAGTTTGTTTAGACTTTCATTATTAGGATCTGGCAAGTCTACGATAACAACGTCGTACCACTTTTCGGTTTTTTCCAGAAATTGAAATGCATCTTTGTGTATAACCTGTACCTTTTCATTAAATAAAGAACCTTCATTTAATTGAAGAAGCTTGCGATTGGATTTACCTAACTTGGTTACAGCCGGATCTAGATCAACAAGTGTAATCGTCTCGACCTCGTCATATTCCAGAATTTCCTTAGCTGCAATACCGTCTCCACCACCTAAAATCAGAACATCTTCATGTTCTTCCGCCTGAGCCATAGTAGGATGCACAAGTACTTCATGGTATCTGTATTCATCGGTTGAACTAAACTGCAGGGAACCATCTAAATACAGACGAGTGTCCCCTTGATCCTGTGTTAGTATTATCTTTTGATAAGCACTCTGCTCCATATATGTTATTGGATCCTTGTATAGCTTCTGCTCAAAGGTAAATGCCATCGCTTCTCCAAATAGCACCCCGATAATCAACAGGATTGCAATGATGACCCCAAACGTTGCATGTACAACAAAATTTTTGATTTCTTTTCGAAAGAGCCACAATATAGTTAAGGCCACTGCCAGGTTAATACAACCTACTACAAACGCTGACTTAACAAGTCCAAATTGCGGTCGTAGTAAAAATACAAATAACAGACCACCGACTAGTCCGCCAGCATAGTCCGAGAACAGCACGCGAGCAGTACTTTTGTTTAATGTAACCCCAATCTCATTTGCTTTCCTTATAAGGATAGGAAGTTCAATTCCTGTTAATCCACCTACCAATAATGTTATAAAATACAAATAAAATGCATCTGTTCCTTCAGGTGCAAATGCAGTAATTCCAAACATAGTAAAGCTTGAAAACCCACCAATTAAAGCCACACCAAACTCTATCCAAATAAACGTCAAAATAAGGTTTTTCATTACTTTTTCACTAAGACTGGCGCCAATCCCCATTCCAGTTAAAAACAAGGAAATGGTTAACGTGTATTGCTTCACACCATCACCTAATATGTACGAGCCTAATGCACCAAACAAAACTTCAAAAATAATACCACAAATCGATACAATACCAGATGCCCAATATATTAACTTGCTCTTTCTAATTGCTTTTTCGTCCATTTTTACCACTCCATCTTACTATACAAGCTACTATAAACAAATACTATTTGGCTTACCCCATGCTTTAGCACACTTATCCGGGAAGGTAAGTTTTATACTATTCTTACCTGCTTAAAAAACTTCGCCATTCACCTATTACCTAATAGCGAATGGCGAAGTTCTCCTCATATATATTTAAACCCTTAATTGGAGAAAGCGGGCAAAAGCCCGCTTCTCTTGTCAAAATTTAAATGAAAAGTTATTATCCTCCATTTATGTTCATAAAGTGTGATTTTACGTTATCGAAGCACCAATAACAAGTGCTAATCCAATGGATACACCCATTGACAGTACTCCTACAGCCATATTGTTTTTAGAAAGCTGATCTTCAACTGAGAATTTCCGAGTAAATAAATCAAATAATAAGTAAGCAATCATTTGTAATACTACACCATAAATACCCCAAATTAGTGTTTCGTAAATTTCATTACTATGATAGATTGCAAATGCTAAGATGATACAAATACCAATAATTTTACCAGAAATTGACATGGCAACTGCGAGATTTCCTTCTTTAACCGCTTCTAAGTCTTTATATTTTTGTGTCATAACTTCGAAAATAAACAAACCGATTAATACTATTACAACTGAAACTACAAAATAAACAAATGTCGCTACAAATGGTCCCATTATTTCACTCTCCTTTTATTTTCCTGAACCAGGCCCGCCACCTCTATAGGATGAATCGCCTCGGTTAGGTGTTCCGTTTGGGAAATAGCCTCTACCAGTATAACCTCCATAACAATTTCCTGAAGATTTACATACCCGTGATCTACGCTTCCCCCAGTCATCTACGTCAAGTACATCATCTAATAAACGAATTGCAAAGTATGTACCTAAAAAACTTGGTGCATAATTACGACGCACAAATTCATCACTCGCCACTTCTATTAATATTACATCCTTATCCTCTGGGCTAACTTTTAAAGTAACAAAATGATTAGGATAAATAAGAATCTGTTGATTATCCTTCACTTCACTAATTTTTTCAGGTTTTACAGCTGCAGACAATACGGATGAAAGTTCCTTTAATCCAAACTGTTGAGTAGCATAAATTTCCGACTTATCTCCTTCAACAGAAACAACATCCATTAATGAAAAATTCGCATCAATAATATCATCAATATCATTACTGGAATTATTTTGTATTTTATCTATGATTTCAGCTTTACTTGGTTCTTTTGGGATATCAGTTGATGTTATTTCAACCTTTTCTGGTATTCCCCGGTCATCTGAAAATGGCGATGAACATCCTGTGGCAATTATCAAGACAAATAATAAACTGATCAATACACTCCATTTTTTCACTTATTACCCCCCCTTCGATGTATCTCTTCTAAACTTTTGAAAACCTCGGCATTCACTCTTCTCAATGAAAGCGCATGCCGAGATAAGTGTAGAAATGTAATGGACCTATTATTAAAGAGTTGCCCCTTTACTTAATTAACTATTATTCTTTATTCATTTTCTTTTTCAATTCTGCTAACTCGTCGTCAACACCATTATCACCTAAATCATCAAATTCATCATCCAATGATCTACTTTCTTGAGATAGGTCTTCACTAGTTTCCGCTTCTGCTTCAAAGCGCATCACTTTTTCTTCCATGCGCTCAAACCCTGCTTTTGATTGATCATTTCCAATCGAAGACATCGTGCGATTCATTTTTGTACGTGTTTTTGCAGACTCTGCACGTGCTTTTAATGAATCTTTCTTCAATTTCATTTGTTGGTATTCTTTTTTCATTTCATCAAGTTTACTTCTTAGCACGTCAGAATCTTTTTTAGCATTTTCCCAAGACTCATTCAGCAGGTTAGCCTGTTTTTCATGGTCAGCTTTATCTTGTAAAGCCCTGCGTGCCAAATCTTCATCATTGGCATTAAGTGCTTTTTCTGCTTGTTGTTGTCTTTTGTCCACCATTGCTTTTGCATCATCTGCTTTACGTTTAAGCATCTTTTCATTGGCTATTTGTTTTGCTACAGCAGACTCTACTTCGCGGATGTCTTCTGCCATGTCACGCATAAACTGGTCTAACATTTTTACAGGATCTTCTGCTTTATCCAACAATGTATTTAACTCAGAACTTACGACTGTTGAAACTCGTTTAAACATTTTAAACATATATTTTTCCTCCTCTAATTTGAACCAGCTAATATTTTAATTTCGTATGCTTCTATTGGATGACCATAACTTACTTCAAATTCAGTGCCCCATGACTCGATACTTAGATAATTCTCATCTTCACTGTCACTATAGTCTGCAAAATGAGTCTCAATCCCATTCAAATTTGCACTTCTTCCTTCTCCTGTGACCGCAGCTTTACCTTCTTCTTCAAGAAAATAAGTTTTATCTTCATAAACCAATTCTTTTGGAAACGGTTTATTTACAGGAAGTTGAATCTTATTGTAAATACCAAGCTCTAGCTCGTCATCCATTTCTGCAGCTAACCAAATGGTATCATGTCCCTCTAACAATTGATAACCATACCATTTATAACTACCATCACGATAGGTGATCTTCCCTACTACTTCAAAATCTCGTAAGTCATACGTTACGATGTCACCGACTTTAATTGATAACGCATCACGTTCTTTCGGGGCGGGTCGATCTGTTTCTTTTTTCTTAAACAAATTAGTAAATAAACCCACTATTTCACCTCTTTTGATCGATAAATTACTTCCACATTTCGTATTACGAATTCAATTTAGAAAAGGTTTCACTTTTTTCTTACATTACACGGTTAATTGTAACATTTTTTCATCTTATTAAAACCAATAAGTTTTGGTATATTAGTGGTATTCTATGTTTAAGAGATGTGGAAATGACAAATGAATTGATACACTATTTGCGAAAATGAGATTAACTAATAGGTAATTTGAGCAATACCTAGCTTATCCACAAAACACTGATTTTGACCCTGTATTAGTATTACCTAATATAGAAAAAGAAGATGCAATTGTTGGAGGTTGAATATTGATACTACTATAACCAGATGACCACGGAATGCTAAAACACTTTGGTTACTACCCTTCCTAATACAGCATCTGTATAAATATACAGGAGGGATACATGTCAAGCTGACCTGTACCCCTCCTAAATTATTTCTGTAACAAAGCCTGTACCTCATCATAATGCAGCCCATGGGACTCCGCTACTGCTTTATAGGTTACATATCCATCTAATGTGTTTATCCCTTTGCGTAATGCCACGTTTTCCTGGCATGCCCTCACATAACCCTTGTTTGCTAACTGCAATGCATAAGGAACAGTTACATTTGTTAAACCAATTGTTGAGGTGCGTGGCACTGCACCAGGCATGTTCGCTACCGCGTAGTGTTGTACACCATGTTTTGAATAAGTTGGATCGTCATGTGTAGTAATTCTGTCGGTAGTTTCGAAAATTCCACCTTGGTCAATTGCTACATCAACAATAACCGACCCTTCGGACATTGCTTGTACCATTTCTTCGGTAACTAATTTCGGAGCCTTCGCACCAGGTATTAAAACAGCCCCAATTACAAGGTCCGATTCCGCAACCGCATCTTTAATATTTAAAGGATTAGACATTAAGGTATTGATACTGGTGCCAAAGATGTCATCAAGTTCTCTTAACCTTTCTGGGCTTAAATCAACTATCGTAACATCTGCGCCAAGACCAATCGCTATTTTAGCAGCATTCGTACCAACGACCCCACCGCCAATTACAGTAACCTTTCCTCTTTGCACTCCTGGTATTCCAGCAAGCAAAACACCTTTTCCACCTCTGGATTTTTCCAAGAACTGTGCACCAATTTGTGAAGCCATCCGTCCCGCTACCTCACTCATAGGTGTTAATAGCGGTAACGACCTATTTTCCAGTTGGACTGTCTCATACGCAATACCAATAACTTTCTTTTCTATAAGAGCTTTCGTTAAATCAGGTTCTGCTGCTAAATGTAAATATGTAAAAAGGATAAGACCTTCATAGAAATAGTCATATTCCTCCCTCAGTGGTTCTTTAACCTTCATAACCATTTCCTGTGCCCAGGCTTCTTTTGCATCCAGAACAATTTGTGCACCTGCTTCCAGATATTGCTCGTCCACAAATCCTGAACCCTCGCCTGCACCTGCTTCAACAAATACATCGTGTCCAGCGGTCTTTAATGTTAGAACTCCTGCTGGAGTCATAGCGACTCTGTTTTCATTATTTTTAATCTCTCTTGGAATTCCGATTCTCATTTATAACACACTCTCCTAACTTCCTGCCTTTAATTTTTAATACTTTTGGAAAATATGACTAAATAATAGCACTTTCATTGTATCAAATAAATAACAAATATAACATCAAAAAACAGCGCTTTCATATAATATAATAATTACTGCAGAAAATAACCTGCCTTTTTCTGCAAAGGCAGGTTATTTCTAAGCAGGTAAGAAAGTATAAATCCTTTCTTACTGCATAAGTGCAACTGAGGCTTTCGCCATTAAGGCATGGCGATAAGCCAGGTTTTCTAACGAGAAAGTGATGCCGTTTATTTGAAAGCAGTCAAAGATTATTAATTCTTTTGGTTGTTGAAGGTGTGAATATTTCTATTATTGTGCAATTGATCTTCTACAACACCACTTTGATAACTCTCAAATAATTGGTTTTGCACAACAGCGATGCCTTTTTTATCTTCATGCAACGTTTGTTTTGGTTTCTTTCCCATGTCGTATCACCTCCAACCTTAGTTTGTCCATAGGGTGTTATTTGTTGTAGATAATTTTTTTCCAATTAGAGGATAGGTTATTGTTTTTGAAGCGTAAAAGGTACATAATATTTATAGAAAGGGGGAACTGTAAATGAATTTTGAGTACAAGGATATTGTAGTAGCTGTCGATGGATCAGATGCCTCTGAGGTAGCTTTTAAAAAGTCTTTAGAAATTGCACGTCGTAATAGTGCAAGACTTATCCTGGCGCATGTTGTTGACTCTAGAACGTTTGCTACAGCTGAGGCTTATGACCGGACACTCGCAGAACGGGCAGAAGACTACGCAAAAGTGCTTGTTGATAAGTACATGGAAAAAGCAAAAGCGGCCGGATTGAGTAATATTGTACGATGTATTGAATACGGGTCACCAAAAGTTAAAATCGCCAAGGAAATCGCTCCAACTTTTAACGCTGATTTGATAATCTGTGGCGCAACAGGGATGAATTCAGTTGAGCGGTTTTTCATCGGGAGTGTATCAGAAAACATCACTCGCTATGCCCAATGTGATGTTTTAGTAGTAAGGTAAAAATAATAACGCCATTAATGGCGTTATTATTTTTATCAGGTATCTTTGTTAATTTCATGTATAACATGTGATAACTCTGGCAAAATTAATCGTTCCATTGCTAAACGGACTGCTCCGGATGACCCAGGCATCGCAAATATTACAGTTTGATTTGCTATGCCAGCTATTGCTCTGGATAATATTGCAGCTGACCCAATGTCCTCTAAGTAACTGAGCGAACGAAATATTTCTCCGAACCCTGGTATTTCTTTATCTAATAGGGGCTTTACTGTCTCAATTGTAACATCCCGGTTTGCAATACCCGTCCCTCCATTTGTTAAAATAACATCAATATTGGGGTCATTAATTCCTGCAGTAATCTTTTTATCAATTGCATTCTTTTCATCAGCGACAATATCCCTACTTGTCACCATATGGCCATGTTTTTCTAAAAAATCCACGATTAAACTACCACTTTTATCAGTGCTTATGTTTCGCGTGTCACTCATAGTTATGACCATACATGCTGCTTTCCTCATTTTCGCCTTATGATCGTTAACATACATAGCATTTACACCTCTTTGAAAATACCTTGTTTCTACCGTTTCTACAGTGTTAAACGCACCGTATCCCGTGCAATCATAACTTCCTCATTGGTTGGAATCACAATCACCTTAACTGGGGAATGTGGATAGTTTATAAATGTTTCTTTTCCACGGATTTTGTTTAGTGAGGGGTCCCAGTAAACACCCATAAACTCTAGCCCTGTTAATACTTTTTTCCGAACAACATCACTATTCTCTCCTACTCCTGCAGTGAAGATAATTGCATCTACACCTGACATTCTTGCTGCGTAAGATCCTAAATATTTATGAATTCTTGAGGCAAACACTTCTAGCGCAAGTTCTGCACGCTTGTTCGAATCAGCTTGTTGCTCTATATCGCGTAAGTCGCTTGAGAATCCTGATAAGGCAAGCATTCCACTTTTTTTGTTTAACACGTTAAGTACTTCTACAGCTGATTGATTCGTTTTATCCATGATATATGGAATTAATGCAGGATCTATATTGCCAGATCTCGTTCCCATTGTAACCCCAGCAAGTGGTGTGAAGCCCATTGATGTGTCAATTGATTTGCCATGTTCAATTGCAGCTATACTTGCACCATTACCTAAATGACATGAAATTAGTCTTAATTGTTTTAATGGTATACCGAGCATTTCTGAAGCTCTTTCTGATACATACTTGTGTGAAGCCCCATGGAAACCATATTTACGAATTCCATACTTTTCATAATATTCATATGGCAAACTATATAAATAAGATTTTTCCTCCATTGTTTGATGGAAGGCTGTGTCAAACACTGCTACCATTGGTACATTCGGTAATATTTCCTGGAAAGCACGAATTCCCGTTAGATTTGCTGGATTGTGAAGTGGCGCTAGCTCTGACACTTCATCAATTTCCTTCATAACTTCCTCGGTTATTACCGCCGAGTCCGTAAAACGTTCTCCTCCATGCACAACACGGTGGCCAATAGCATAAATGTCATCCAATGATTGGATTATTCCGATGGAAGTTAACTTTTCCATTATATGTTTTACAGCTTCTTCATGATTCGGTATATCTATAACCATTTTATCTTTATTATCATTAAACTCAATCGTAAATACGGAGTCTGCAATTCCTATACGTTCTACCAATCCTTTAGTCAAGACTTTTTCATCCGGCATTTGAATAAGTTGAAATTTTAACGAAGAACTACCTGCGTTAATTGCTAATATTATTTGCATTTGTGATAATTCCCTTCATTACTTTTCGCTAATTAGGTAGGAAGCAAACCATGTATTCATTTGCCCTAAGATGTCTTCCATACCTTTCGTATTCTTAAGGGAAGGAAGTTTAACAAGTAATGGCTGTTTAGGAGCCTCTGTTTCTTTCCCTTTCTTTTGTAGAATCAAAATACTTTTTGCATTATTTTTTGACCTGAAGGTACTCTCAGGCAAGTGTAGAACGCCTACGATATGTGCGTGTTCATGTAGAAACGATTGAAGTTTATCTGCCTGATCACTTTCAAATAAAAACTCAGGGATAACGAAAATTAAGTATCCACTGTCACGAACATAATTTATTCCTTGCTCTATAAACAGATGATGTGAGTATGAATGGCCTTCATCCGCTTGAAGTTTATAGTGACTTGCGTTTTCGTCGTCGGGATAATAACCAACAGGTAAATCTCCTATCACTATATCAACTGGGTCAAGGAGAAATGGACGCAAGCTATCCTGATGGAAAAAATCAACCGTAAGCTGTTGAAGGTTTGCATTTAGCACAGACAGCTTGAGTAATGTTTGATCAATCTCACTTCCATATCCGGTAGTTTCCTTACCTAATTGATGAATTACGGTTGCTAACAAATTACCTGTACCACTTACCGGATCAAAAATCCGAAGTTTTACTTCAGAACCAGATAATTTCCCTGCTAAGTATCCAACTAAAAGAGCTATACCGTCAGGAGTCATTACATGTTGTTGTTGCGTGGACCCCTTCATACCCTTTAATATTGCGAGCTGAGTCCCTTTTCTAGTTTCATTCGGGGAGTAAGAAGACAAATCGATTTCTTTTAAACGGTCCTGTATATTCTTTGTTAATATTGAATTTTTATCATCAAAAAAATCGTTTTCTAATAGGCTTTCTAACGTTATTAATAAACATTCAAGGTACGGTTCTTCCTTATGTTGTTCAATTAGTTCAGTTGTTTCATCAATCCATTCATATAATAATTCAACTTTTGTTTTTTCCATAGCGTTCCCTCCGTTTTGCCTAATAAAGCGACTCTATTGTAACAAAATGAGGGGGTAAATGTACAAATATATGAAATGCGTTAAAAAACCCCCGCTCAAAAAGAGCTAAGGGGAAATAATCAGATTCAATTTTATTTTGCTGCTTTTGCTGCTTCTAGTGCTTTGGCGTAGTCAGGGTGGTTACTAACCTCTTCAACATATTCAACATATGTTACGGTATTAGTTGAATCAACTACAAATATGGACCGTGCCAACAAACGTAGTTCCTGAATCAGAACACCATATTTTTCACCAAATTCAGCATTACGATGATCTGACAAAAGGTCCAGATTTTCTACTTTGTTTACTGTTCTCCAGCGTTTTTGTGCAAATGGTAAATCCATACTTACTGTAAGCACATGTGCATTTGCAACTTCACTAGCTTCATCATTAAATCGTTTCGTTTGTTCTGAGCATACACCCGTATCAACTGAAGGTACAACGCTTATCAACTTAACTTTATCTTTGTAGTCGTTTAAAGTGACCTCTTTTAAGTCGTTGGACAATACCGAAAAGTTTGGAGCACTATCCCCAACTTTAATTTCCGAACCTAAGAGTGTGACAGGGTTCTCATGAAACGTAACATTAGCCATAACTTCATTCCTCCTGCAAAAAATTTAGTTTCTCTATTTATTATGAGTAATCAAGCATTACATGTCCATTGTTACGACTTTAAAGTGTACATGAATGAGCTAAATCGTATAATTTGATTTAGACTTTTTTTCTTTTTTGTCTTTTTCCTGATCGTCTTTATTCATATCTTTTTGTTTTTCTTTATCATTATTTTTCTGGTTGGATTTACCCAATGACGATTCTTTTAACATCTGCTGAACTTTTTCAGCTACCTGAGGAGCAAAATCAATCATTCTTTCAAAGATATGTGTGTTACCGTCTAAGTGTACCATCTTAATCTCATCACCACTTACTATCAAAAAAGCGACTGGGGTTATTGATACTCCACCACCACTACCACCGCCAAATGGCAATTCAGATTCTGAGTCACTTTGCCCCCCTGATGATTTGCCCTGAAACTCACTACCACCGGCTGCGAAACCAAACCCAACCTTTGAAACAGGAATTATCACACCATCAGGTAATTCAACAGGCTCACCGATTATTGTATTTACTTCTATCATATCTTTAATGTTTTCCATTGCTGTTTTCATCAATCCTTGAATCGGATGTTCACTCATTTTATGTCTTCCCTTCACTAAATTTTATTGTTATTTTTTCACGTTTTGATAACGATCGAAACAGTTTCAATCCACCCAGTGCTGCTTGCCAAAAACGAATTGACATTTTCATCTCAATTTTCGTACTAAATAGGTTTTGTTTAAAGTAAGGTATAACATTAACATTAAGGTCGCAAGCGACATGAGTAGTTTCCCTAAGAAAAGCTAACACTATTCCTTTAATAGACCAAACTCCTCCAGATAACATTCCTGTACTACTAACTTCTCCAGCACCAATTTTTGTATCCCATTGGAATTTGTATATGTACAACCTTTTTAGTAGCCATGATAAACTAGGAATTGTTTTCTTTATCGTGTGTATGAAGATTTTCCCATCCTGCATTATATCTGATAAACTGCTTTCATTTTTAAGTATTTTATCAAGGATAGAATGTTGCTTCTTTTTCGATTTCCCAAGGTCTACTCGGTATAATGGTATTTTTAAAAAGTGAACAGCTAAAAACCCTTGGTGCTTATCATTTAAAAATGAAAAACTGATTGTTACATACAAGTTTGAAAATAAAAAAATAATAACAATAGCCATTAGTATGCAAAAAACTATTAACCACCATGTCATTGCAGACCACTCCCATAAACTTTAGTATTTAACTTCTTTTAAATTTTATACAAATACGACTATCATTGGGATTTAGCGGATAAAAGTGATAAACTAAATGCTACAAAAAGGAGGTTAACTTCGTACATGTCTTATCGTAGAAATATATATTTTTATTACCCACATGAAAAGGATTTACAAGACAAATTGGAACCCTTGTTTGATTTAGCTGAACAGAATGACTTTTCTATTATAGATGATCCTGCAGACGCTAACATAATTGTTAGTATTGGAGGTGATGGTGCCTTTTTACAAGCCGTTCGAAAAACAGGTTTTCGGCAGGATTGTCTGTATTCCGGTATAACCTATTCAGATGAATCTGGTCTTTATTGTGATTTCAATATGGATAACTTTGATGAAATGCTTCATTCAGTTATACATGAAGAAATGGAGGTACGCCGATTCCCTGTTATTAGTGCAACTATAAATGGAGAAACCAGCTTCGATTGTTTAAATGAATTAAGTATTCGTTCAACCATAATCAAAACCATCGTAATAGATGTTGAAATTGATGATAATAAATTCGAGACTTTTCGTGGGGATGGCCTTATTATTGCTACTCCAACAGGAAGTACAGGTTATAATAAATCAATAGGCGGTTCTATAATTGATCCAAGAATCCCATGCTTCCAGGTATCAGAGCTCGCATCATTAAACAATAACCGATATCGTACACTTGGTTCATCTTTTGTTTTAGACAAGAACCGTAAACTTACACTTAATGTTGTCCAGGATGGAAACAACTACCCTGTAGTAGGTATGGACAACGAGGCATACCCAGTACGGATGGTGGAAAGTGTTACAGTTACATTAAGTGACAAAGTAATTAAAACCGTCAAACTAAAAAATAATTCCTATTGGGACCGTGTCAAACGAACATTCTTATAAGGACAAACTCCAAGAAAAAAAAGAAATCCTAACCACAAATTTAGTAGTTAGGATTTCTTTTATAAACAACTTCACCATTAATGACAGTCATCGCTACATCGATTTCATGAATACGCTCAGGATCGGTCTGAAATATATCTTCTTCTAAAATCGTAAAATCAGCAGTATACCCATCAATTAGTTTTCCTCGGGACGTTTCCTGATTTATAGCATACGCACTTCCACTTGTATAGATACCCAGTGCCTCATAAACCGATAATGACTGTTCCGGATTGTACACTTGTCCATCGAAAGAAGCTCTCCGCAAAATTGCTGCTTGAATACCAAGTAGAGGACTAACTTCTTCAATTGGAGCATCTGAGCTTCCTGCAAGATGTACATTTTGATCAATCATTGTTTTCCATGCATAAGCAAGTTTTAACCGCTCTTTACCCAGTCTCTCGATTGCCCATGGGAAATCAGATGTTACAAACAAAGGTTGTATATCCACTGCAACAGGTAACTTCTTTAAAAGGTCAAGAGCTCGGTTGTTCAATATTTGACCATGGATGAGACGATCCCGGCGTCCGTTAGGTAAAGGGTTACGATCAATTAGTGTAAGAACTTCTTCAGCCGCCCGGTCACCAATTGCATGAACTGCTACCGGTAAGCCGTGACTTCTGGCTTCCTTAATCACTTTTTCTAAGTTAGCTGTGCTTAGAATTGATACACCTTCATTACCAGGATCATCGCTGTATTCTTCTGTTAGCCATGCAGTCCTTCCACCAATTGCACCATCCGCAAAAATCTTAACGGCTCCCAGCTCCACGTAATCAGAACCATCCAACCATCCAAGTTTTTGTTCAAGCATATCGTGAAGAACCTCATGATGGACAAGTAAGTGTGCTTTGAACTTTTTATTAACACCATCAATACCATCGAGAAAAGCTTTGTACGTTTTATTAAAACTGCCATAATAACTTAGATCTTCACTATGCCCGCCAACTAAACCTTTTGATACCAAATCATCAACAGCAATTTCGATTACTTTCTGCAAGTAATCCTGTGAAACACTTGGCAGTGACTTTTTGATTAAATCCTGGGCTGTATCTAGGAAATATCCTGAAACTTCTCCTTTATTATCACGCACAATTATTCCGCCCTGAGGATCTGGTGTATCATTTTTTACGTTAGACAGTTCAACTGCATGCGTATTGGCTAAAAGTGCATGGCGACAAACTCGTGTTAACATTAGTGGGTTATTCGGACATATCTCATCCAATTCTGAGCGATGGATAATAACTGGATCTTCCCACTGGTTTTCGTTCCACCCCTCACCAATCAACCATTCTCCCTCTGATAAATTGGCAGTTCGGTTTCGTAACGTTTCCTTTACTTCTTCTGCAGATTTTAACTGAGACAAGTCAAGTCTTAAAAGCTTTTCGCCGTGCATTAATATATGCAAATGACTGTCAACGAGCCCTGGCAGCATGGTTTTCCCATGCAGGTTAATTTCATTTGTAATATGATTAAAATAACTGTGATACAATTTTTCATAAGTGCCTACAGCTACAATCTTATCATTTTCGGTATATACAGCCTCAACTGCATCTCCCTCATGCTGCATTGTGTAAATATTACCACCAAACCATAAATTCCCCATGATCCATACCTCATTTCTGACTTTTATCTTATTTAATCAACAGATAACTTTTAAAAGTACTAATGGTAATATCCTGTGGTCCATTTTTTTAGAATAGGTCCTGAAATTTCTCGTCCTCTTTATTCCTTTTATCTTTAGTGAATTTAATGACTTCTGTTCCATCAACCGCATCCTGAAGTATCTCTTCATAGGAAAGAGAAGACTCAAAATAACTTACTTTCTCACGTTGTGGTTTAGTTTTAGGAGCTTTTGGAACAAATATAGTACAACAGTCCTCATATGGACGAATAGAAATATCGTACGTATTAATCTTTTTAGAAATATCAATAATATCTAGCTTATCCATTGTAATTAGTGGTCTTATAACAGGATAATTAGTGACCTCATTAATAGCATTCATACTTTCCATTGTCTGACTTGCCACTTGCCCGAGACTTTCTCCCGTTGTCATAGACAATATAGATTCCTTTTTACAAATTGCTTCACTAATGCGAAGCATCATCCTGCGCATAACCGTCATGGAATACCGATCAGGTATCTCCTGAAAAATCAATTGTTGGAGTTTTGTAAACGGTACAATGTGTAGATTAATGGAAGCACCATAATTAGTTAATTCAGAAGCAATATCAAATACTTTTTGCTTTGCCCTTTCACTAGTAAATGGCGGTGAATGAAAATGAATTGCTTCGATAGCAACCCCACGTTTCATCGCTAAATAACCTGCAACCGGGCTATCAATTCCACCTGACAATAGCAACAATGATTTACCTGATGTACCGACAGGAAACCCACCTGCACCTTTAATTACTTCAGAAGTGAGATAAGTTGCCTCTGTTCGAATCTCTATCTTTAAATCTAAGTCAGGATGGTGAACATCTACCGTATAGTCCGAGGAATTTATTAGCAGATGTGCACCAACCTCCCTATTAAACTCCTGTGATCCGATAGGAAAAGACTTATCAATCCGTTTAACACTAATTTTAAATGTTTTTGTATTTTCACTATTTGTCAGGGCATATAATGCGGCATCTTTTATCTGTTGCTCATCATTTGGTACTTTGATAGCTAAGCTCAAGCTTTGAATTCCAAATACTTCCTTACATTTTTTCATAACTGGATTAGGATCATGACCTTGCAGCAGGACAAACATTCTTCCCTGCGTCCGTTTTACTTTGATACCAGGAAATTCAGCTAATGTATTTCTTAAATTGTCTTGTAACTTACTATAGAATTTCTTTCTGTTTTTGCCCTTTAAGGCCATTTCGCCGTAGCGAATTAATATATGATCAAATTCCATGTTTTATCTACCTCACTACTTTTTTCAATTCCTTTATTGCTATTTCAAGTGCCGTCACAAATTCAGTCAGTTCCACTTTTGTAGTGTCATAGGACATACTCACTCTAATACCAGATATCGTCCGTTCTTCATCAAAGTCTAAAGCAGCAAGCACTCTGCTCTCGTCACTAAGCTTAGATGAACATGCTGATTTTGTAGAAATAAAGATGCCCTTCTCGCCAAGTGTATGAATCAAGACCTCTGGTTTCAACCCTATTACCGAAAAGTTAATGATGTGTGGTGCAGCTTCTAAAGGTGTATTAATTACTACATGATCTATAACTGCTATTCTCTCCATTAAATAATTACGTAATTCCAGCAAATGACTTCCATCCTGTTTTTGACGTTCAAAAATTAATCTTATAGCTTTTGCCATAGCTACTGCACCTGCTAGATTTTCCGTTCCAGAACGTACTGATTTTTCCTGACTGCCACCGTGGAAAAGTGGAAATAGCTTAGTACGGTTGGAAATGTACAAGATTCCAGTGCCTTTAAGGCCGTGTATTTTATGCCCTGACATAGTACATAAATCAATTCCACTATTCTTTATTTGGAGTGGGACCTTACCTAGCCCCTGAATATGGTCAACATGAAAAAATAGCTTAGGGTGCTTTTTTGCAAGTTCCCCTATTTCACGAATAGGCTGTACAGAACCAATCTCATTATTAACGTGCATAACACTGATTAATATGGTATCTGGTCTGATAGCTTTGGCTACGTCGCCAACTGCCACAATACCATTTTTGTCGACTGGTAAATACGTGACATCGAACCCTGATCTCTCAAGCGACTGACATGCTTCATAAACAGAGGGGTGTTCAATTTGAGTTGTAATAATATGTTTGCCTCGAAGTTGATGTTGGAATGCGATTCCTTTAATTGCCATATTGTTTCCCTCTGTACCACCTGATGTGAAAATAATTTCGCTTTTCGCCACCTCAAAAATAGCCGCAACTTGTCCTTTAGCCTTTAGCAACAATTGTTCCACCTCACTACCTAATTGGTGAATCGACGATGGATTAGCAAAAAAGCTCTCTGAAACTTGGTTAAAACTTTGTAGCACAGATGGATTTGGTTTAGTTGTTGCACTATTATCTAAATAAATCATATGATAATCTCCTATTTGCTTAGTTTTATCGGCATTATTAACAATAATGAAGGCTGGCTTAGGAATAAGGAATGAAACCTCATTTCATAAGACAGCCTTTGTTATTCTTTACTTGTTATGCCCGCCAGCAATTCATCAATTGAGATTCGCTTTTTCAGTATATTTACGGTCCAATTTATTTCTTTATTATGTTGTTGATATCTTACAGTACCTTGTTTCATTTTATACATTATCTTTTCTTTGTCAAATTCACTATATAGAAACTTCCTGGTATTCCTCAATACGTTTCAGTGCCCCTGGTTCAATTTCTTCAACTGCTTTTGCTGCATGTTCAAGGGAAAGCTCATATTCATAGGATCTAAATAAACGTTCAGATTCCGCAAGTTTCCCTGCTAAAAGTGGATACCTGCTTCGGTACCTGTTTGCATACTGAATAACCTGTTCTGTTAAGTAGGCTTGATCCATTATAAAATCTGTCTGATCTGTTGCATGTTCAACACTTTTGCTAGCTTCAGCCAGTGCTTGTTGAACTGCTGCCATATCAAGTGGTTTCGTTTCCAGTGCTTTTAATACACGGTCATTTTTTTGACTCGTTACTTCTATTAAGTCCCAAATAAAGTTTGGTACACCTGGTAAATTACTTTTCTTCAATTTTCGGATAGTGTTGTACACCTGCGTTTTCATTTCGTTTAATTTCTCTTTTGCTTCTAGTTCATCTTTTCTTAGATTATGGATGAAATTAAGAAAATCTTCATGTTGTTCAGTTAACAGTTCAACATGTTGAAAGTTCCCATCAAGCTTGTCACGTATTTGCATGTGGGGCACTTCATTGTCATCTACGTTTTCTTTGATTTCAACAAGTTGTTTCTTAAGTTGATTAATTGTTTTCTCAAGCGCTAAATACTTTTCCATATCACTATCTTCAAAGTAGTATGCTTGCTTTAATTCTTCCACTTCTTGTTTCGTCTCTGTAAACGAATTATCCAATTCATTTAAACTATGGCTGTAGGCTGGTACTTTGCTTTCTATGTAACTTTTCGCTATAGCCTCGTTTTCCAGAAGCTGATACATATCTTTCACACGTTCATCGATTTCTGCAATTGATTCTTTCACAACAGCGACATTACCTTTTTCCAGTGAAGTAACACAATCTAGTAAACGCTGGTGATAATCACGAATTTCCTTTTCAAATCCGAGGTGTTCGATTCGATAACCATCTTCTTTCATATCTTTCATACCGGATATCAAGTCATCTAATTGAGAAGGAAGTGTTTGCTTACAGTTTTTATATAAAACCGGAAACTCATCCATTTCCACTTGCAGTTCCTCTAACTGAACTCTTAATTGACTTACTATCTGCTGTGCCTCCAGATAATCACCTGATTCAGTCATCTCATGATACTTTCTAAGACTATCTTCTACCTCGTCAAGCTCTACATCAAAGCGGGCTTCCGCTTTCCCATACTTATAACGTGTTTGTGATAATTTCTTTCTCAAAGCCTTAATTTCAGGCTCTAATCCAGCGATTTCTTTTCTGCTTGATTCTTCTGAGTTCACAAGTTCTTCTAACTCAAGTAACATCCTGTCAATTTCTTTTTCTATCGATTCTAATGTTTGTTCAACTGTTCGCAGCGTCTTTTTCGCGGTAGAAAAACGGTAGCGATCAGCAGCCTCTTCGGCATCGAATAAATACTCTTCAATATCAGGTAATTGTTTTGTAACAATGTATTCCCAATGTTCTTTCCACGATTCAAACTTTTCCTGCGTTTCTCCTGATAGGTTTAAGCTTTTAATACGTGCAAACTGTGAAGCAACATTACGATTCATTATGTCCATTTTCCAGCTCTCATGCCGATCAACAACATCATATACTCTTTTTCGTAATATTAGTCCAACAATAATTAGTGTAATTATAACAAGTATGATTCCTATGATATATGCCATATTTAAGCCTCCTAACTATATTCCTGTATAAGAGGATGTTAATTTCGATTCTCTACAAGAACAGGTACCGTTTAAGTTTCATTTGTTGTTTGGTTAGCTCCTAATACACTTAGTTCTTCCAAATATTAGCGAGCAATTGTGGCTTTTTTAAGTAAAAAACTATAATTCTGTGATTATTATTCTTATGATACCATGTAAATAACATTTTTGGCTAAAAAATTACAAATAATTTGCCGATATTACATATTTTTTGTCAATTCGTATGTTGGGATGACTGAGAGGTCACAAAATCCAACCATTTATGGATAACTTTTGTATAATTTTTCGCGAATAAATCGTGAGAGGTTTTTCCGGCTACCTGGTCTTTCCACTCATTTTGTAATAGATAAGGCGTGATTAACATTCCTTTTAATTGCATGAGCATAAACTGATGTTCCGTGTTATTTTTGTGCCCTTGTGGAAAACTATCAAAAAAGATATTACTGATAAAGTAATTTTCCTTGGCTAAATATGTCACTGCCATCTCTCTGACAAATACCGTATCTATTGAAAGCTCTCTATGAATAAAACAAGAAAATTGATGATTGTTTTGTTTATAATGTATAATAGCCTGTATTAATAATTTCAATTTATCTATAGGTGCTTCTGTTTCTGAATCTATTAGTATCTCTTCCATCTTATTCAAGTAACTTTCATAGTAACTTGTTACGGCATGTTCTAATAAGCCCTGTTTACTTTTATAATAATAGCTAATTAGAGACACATTAACAGAGGCTTTATCAGCTATATCTCTAACTGAAGTTCCATGAAAGCCTTTTTGAAAGAACAACAATGAAGCAGCATCTATTACTTTTTTCTTAGTTGGATTATTTTTCATTAAATTCAACTCCTTATAGTTATTTTACGACATAGTAGCCTTTAATCCTTCAATTTCTTCTCGACAATTAATGCAAAGGTTACGTCGAAACTTATCGAACGAAAGGAAAATGAATATGTTTAAAGCAAGTAATTACTCAGGAAACCGAGTGAAAGATTATGAATTATTACTACAACAAACTAAAGCACTTCTTGATGGTGAGCCGGACCATATCGCCAATCTATCCAATGCATCTGCACTTCTAAACCAATTTTTAGAAGATGTAAACTGGGTAGGATTTTATATTTATAAGGAAAACGAATTAGTCCTGGGGCCATTTCAGGGTCTACCAGCATGTATTCGCATCCCAAATGGGAAAGGTGTTTGCGGAACGGCAATTGAAAAAAAGGAAACACAACTAGTTGCAGATGTTAACACATTTCCAGGTCACATTGCATGTGATAGTGCCAGTCAGTCAGAAATTGTAGTACCTTTAATTGTAAATGGGAACATCTATGGTGTATTAGATATAGATAGCCCTAGTATTAACCGGTTTGATGAAACTGATAAAGAATATATAGAAAAATTCGCAGGAATCGTGCAATTGTCCTTAAACTAGTCTTTATCGTAAGTTTTCTCGCAGTTGATACAAAATGCGACATAACTAAAAATCATGTTCGATGTCCTGCAATCGCTGCGGAAAAATCACTACGCGCACCTTAGGGCTTGCGCTGAGCCTCTTAGGGTCGCAAAGACCCCGCAGAGTGGTTTTCTCGAGGTGGCCGAGGCCGTACCCGCGGAAAGCAATGGTCCGCAGCGGAAAACAACTCAGCGATACGTCGCAGTTTATAGATTTTGTGTCAAAAATAATCAGCCTTAAACTAAAATAATAACGAATGCTTCCTTTGTGGAAGGCATCCGTTATTATTTTTCTATACAATTGATATTAAACTGGTTTAGAATCACAGTTTTCCGGCACTTCCTTAACCACACAATTTTTCCCGGTGTTTTTAGCAGCATATAGGGCCTTATCTGCTCGAATAAATAAATCTTTGACATTTACCTCCATAGTTGAATTCCAGGTTGCAACCCCGCAGGACAATGTTACTTTAGGTTCTGTAAAACTTTCAGCTTGTTTTCTTATTTGTGTTGCAATTTGGACACCTTCACTAATAGTTGCATTAGACAAATAGATTGCCAGCTCTTCCCCACCCCAACGAGCAGGAACGTCACTCTCGCCTGTATGGGCTCTTACAATAGAAGCAATTTGTATAATCACTTCATCCCCGATATGATGACCAAAAGTGTCATTTATTCGTTTGAAATCATCAATGTCGAGAATAACCAAAGTGCCCTTTTCATCTATTTGAAAATGTTGTTGTATTTCATCTTCCAAATAATTACGAGAATATAGCTTCGTTAAGTAATCAGTTATTGCCACTGCTTTCAGCTTTTCATTCAATATCGAGTTTGTCAGTGCTAATGTGAAGTGTTGTACAAGCGATTGCATAAGTTTGAAGCAATCAAACGAAAAAGCATATTTATCCTGGTGAATGACAATTATTACTCCATGTATTGTTCCAGCATGTAACATGGGAATCGCCATTACTGAAGAAAAAGGGAAATCAGCTATTTCTTTTGTATAATCCCCGCTTATCTGCGGTTCCTTATTTTCCATAACCTGATTAAAAATGAAATCAGCGTGTTTTTCTCCTTCACTAGTAAAGAAATAATCTGTACTCCCAGACAAAATGTTAATCATATGGTCTTGAGTTTCACCAGTATAAATAAAACCAACCTGTGTTGCCCCACATGCTTTAATTATTTTTTCCCGAACTATGGTTGTTATCTCACCAATATTTAAATTTGAATTCAATGCATGTGTCGCATCATTTATAAGCTTTAGATCCTCAACCAAATGCTTTGAGTACTGATAAAGTGTGGCACTTTCAATTGCGTTCCCAGCTATCGTTGCAAATTGTGCAATAAACTCAAGTTCCTTTTCTGGAAATTCAACGTTATTCGGTGTGATAATTTGCAGAACACCATATACTCCTTGCTTCCCCTTTAATGGTGCATACAAATAAGTTTTTTTCTCTTTAACACGATCCTCTAATTGTACCTCTCCAGTTATAAAGGCTTGTGTACTAACTCTTTTAGTTGCATCATCACTATATTCTATCGTTTTAATAGGTAAGTCCTGCACTTCCTCATAATCCTGTGAGAGCAATATATGGTAATGAAAGTAAGGATATAGTTTTTCCATTCCTTTTGTGATTTCTGTTAAAATATTTTTTTTGGACATCACTGAATAAAATTTAGTAGTTATATCAAATAAGAATGCATTTTTGGTTCCTTGCTCTTTCCGCATTTGGTTTTCATTCATTATTTTAAGTAGCCTATTAAATTCGGATTGAACCATTTCTAGCACTTTATTTGTAAATCTTTTGTCATTTGACTGGTACCCTATAAATAGAAAAGCATCAGGAATTGTTTCAGCATGTAAAAGAACAATTTTGCTATCCAAAGTAGTTGCTTTCACAAAAATTGCATCTGAAGTATTAGTACTATTTGTTTCAATTAAACAATCCTTTATGTTCTGATCTTTGAATGGCGTTTTTTTTAACTCATTATGTAGTTCTCCTGTGACCCTCTCGTATGTCTGTTCCCAATAGTTATATGAATAGAGTGCCACATATGCAACTTGAAGCATCTCCTGCATTTGAATAGAGACCTTGTCCAATAATTCTAAATAAGAACGTGTCCCCATATCTGATATTAGTTCAAAGAAAATATTCCTCATATTTTCCTTTAGTTGATTTTGATCCATCATTTATGATCACCTATCAAAAAAATAAATTTGAAATAATTGAAATCCAAGTGTGCAATATTTCATTTTCGTATATCCATTATATATCAATTACTAGTTTTTTCCTACTTAATTATTTATAAAAACTTGTGATTCAACCTTCACCTCCGTACAGGGTTTCCAACGAAAAGATTGACATCCAAGTTCAAAGATTATATACTATTCTTTGTGTAAAATAAATAAGGTAGCCTTTGTGAACCAACGCTTGTTATCATTTTGTTCCTCATTATTATATGAGGTGTATCGTGTAACTCTCTGCTGCTGGAGCGATGGTACATGAAAACAAAATGAGCAACGTACTGGAACACGGTCGCTTATTTTATGCAAATAAAATAATAAAGGAGTATGTCCCATGTCACGTTATACTGGATCAGTATGGAAAAAATCACGTCGTCTTGGTATTTCATTATCCGGAACTGGTAAAGAATTAGAAAAACGTCCTTACGCACCTGGTCAACACGGACCTAACCAAAGAAAGAAAATCTCTGAATACGGCTTACAACAACAAGAGAAGCAAAAACTACGCTTCATGTATGGATTGAATGAACGTCAATTCCGCAACTTGTTCACAATTGCTGGTAAACAAAAAGGTATCCATGGTGAGAATTTCATGATTCTTCTTGAATCACGCCTTGATAACCTTGTATACCGTGCAGGCCTAGCGCGTACACGTAGTCAAGCTCGTCAGCTTGTAAACCATGGCCATGTAACAGTAGATGGTAGACGCGTTGATATCCCATCTTACCGTTTAAAACCAAATCAAGTATTTAGCTTACGTGAAAAATCACAAAAGCTTGATATCGTTAAAGAAGCTATTGAAGTAAATAACTTTGTTCCAGATTATCTAACATTTGATGCAGATAAAATGGAAGGAAGCTATACTCGCTACCCTGAGCGTACAGAACTTCCAGCTGAAATCAACGAAGCACTTATCGTTGAATTCTATTCACGTTAATATTGCTGGTAAATTTAACAGCCGAGAAACGTTTTATAAAACGTTTCTCGGCTGTTTTGTTATATACTTAGAAAACTCGCCTTATCGCTAAGCCTTATTGGCTATAGCCCTGGTTCCACTTATGCTGAAAGAAAGCTTTATACTTTTTTTACTGCCTAAAAAAACCTAAGCTCTCATAAATGAGGAACTTAGGTTTACAGCTTATTTTATAATTCTAAAGATTAAAGGGAACTTATATCTTTCGCCACTATAAGCTTTAAATAGCGCTATCAATGTAAATACAAATGCCATGATTCCAACAACCCAAATAAGTATTATACCAATTAACACAAGAATTAGAACTGCACTAATTACAGCATAGACAGTATACGATATAAAAAAGTTAAAGTATTCTTTACCATGGTAATCGATAAACTCTGAATCATCTCTTTTTAACATCCAAATTATTAATGGCCCTAAAATTGGAAAAGGAAAACTTACTAGATAAATCAACATTCCAAATAAACGTTCATCATTTGTTGACATCTCATTTCACCTCATTTTATTATTGCTCTTTTCATAAGCTTTGTTGTTTAAAATCTTCGTAATTGATGCAAACTGCGACACAACTAAAAATAGTGTTCGATGCCCTGCAATCGCTTCGGAAAAATCACTTCGCTTTCCCGCAGGAGTCTTGGTGTTTTACCTCCACTAACACGATGTTTCAACAGTACTGTATGGCTCACTTATTATTAGTTGATTGGAGTGGAGGACGTTGACTCCTACGAAAACAGCACGAGTCTGAAGAACCCGCAGAGTGGTTAGATAGTGAGGGCCAACTAAGACCGTCCTTTGCGGACAACATCGGCATACCCCTTGTCGGGGCAAGGAGGCTGAGTCCGTGCCCGCGGAAAGCAACGGTCCGCAGCGGAAAACAACTCAGCGCATACGTCGCAGTTTATAGATTTTATGTCAAAAACAACATTCTTTTAGAAAACAGCCTTATTATTTAACTATATCTAACTAAGAAATACTTTTTCTTACCTCTTCTGATTATTAGGAACGTATCTTCAATTCGGTCCGCTTCCTTAATAATATGCTGCAAATCCTGATTTCTTTCACCATTTATATAAATAGCACCATTACTTATATCTTCTCTGGCCTGTCTTTTTGATGATGATATCTTAGCATCTACAAGTAAATCAATTAAGCTAATATCCTCTTTAGTCAGATGATGTGTTGGGACATCTTTAAATCCCTGTTCAATCTCTTGACCAGAAAGAGATTTTAAATCTCCACTAAATAACGAAGCAGATATTTTTTGTGCCTGTCCAACTGCTTTTTGTCCATGAACAACTCTCGTGATTTCTTCTGCTAAACGCTTCTGGGCTATACGTTCTTCAGGTTTTTGTTCTACAGTCTGTGCAAGTGATTCAACTTCTTCTTGCTCTAAGAAAGTAAAATACTGGATGAACTTGATAACGTCGCGGTCATCGGTATTATACCAGAATTGATAAAATTCATATGGTGTTGTTTTCTCTGCATCAAGCCAAATAGCTCCACCAGCGGTTTTTCCAAATTTAGTACCATCGGCTTTAGTTATTAAAGGAACAGTTAATCCAAATACTTTCGTCTCTTCCTCCAGGTTTTCTCGCGAGCGACGAATCAATTCCATCCCAGCTGTAATATTTCCCCATTGATCACTTCCACCAATTTGCAATGTGCAATTCTCTTGCTCGTAAAGTTTCAAATAATCAAGTGATTGTAAAATCATGTAACTAAATTCGGTAAATGAAATGCCTTGTTCGATTCGAGCAGAGACAGACTCTTTTGCCAGCATGTAATTGATACCAAAGTGTTTTCCAGCATCGCGCAGAAAATCAATTACTGTCATACTCGCTAACCAGTCATGATTGTTTCTTGCTACTGCAGCATTTTCACCGTTGTCAAAGTCTAAAAGGTTGGCTAATTGTTTCTTGATTTTTTCGCTGTATCCCTTAACGACATTGTCTTCATTTAAAGATCTTTCAGATGAGCGACCACTTGGATCACCTATCATTCCAGTTCCACCGCCTACTAATGCTATCGGTCTATGTCCTGCCTTTTGAAACCTTTTTAACATGTAAACCGGCAAAAGGTGTCCAATATGTAAACTGTCCGCAGTTGGATCAAAACCACAATATAGCGTGACTTGGTTCTCTTTCAAATGTTTTTCCAAACCTGCGTGATCCGTTGTTTGATGAATCAATCCACGTTTTTCAAGATCCTGTAATACAGTCATCTTTCTTTCCACTCTCCTATTAAAATACTTTTTAATTGTTTTCAAAACTAAAAAAACTCCCCCTTTATAAAGGGACGAGAGTTTTTCGTGGTACCACCCTTGTTGCATATAAATGCCACTTTGGGTTTTTTAACGATGTGTTTTCACCGTTTTCCGCTATAGAAAAAGCTCCAGATTGTAATTCGAAGTAACTATTACTGACTTTCATTACTCATCAGTTCTCTTGAAAAGGGGTTTGCTTTCCTACTTCGATCCTTCATAGCATATGTATATACAATTATTATTCATTGTATCAATATCTTACTTTAAATTGCAATATTTTCGAATGAATTTATGTGCTTAAAGTACTATGAGCACCAACTTAATTTAATTAAGGAATTTCTATTTTTTCAAAACAACTAGTATGGTATAATATGGTGTGAATATTTAGGAGGTCTAAATATGGATAAAATAAAAGCATTTATAGATAAATCATATCAAAAGCTATCAAACCTATGGAACCAAGGTAAAATACAACGTACTTCAAGAGTTACATATGACGTTACTTGGAATATAGTTTTATTTTTTATCATTATAGGTTTTGTTGGGTTGTTTTTTGCAGGTGGTGTGGGAGCTGGATATTTTGCTTCGCTAGTAAAAGATGAACCGATTCGTAGCTATGAAAGTATGAAAAAAGATATTTATAACTACGAAGAAACGTCAGTATTATACTTTGCAGAAAACAAATACTTCGGTGATATCAGGTCTGATATTATGCGGGAAGAAGTAAAGCTTGAAAATGTTTCAGATACATTAATTGATGCCGTTATAGCCACTGAAGATCGTGAATTCAGACAACATGATGGAGTCGTTCCCAAAGCAATCTTACGCGCTGTTGTGCAGGAAGCAACAAACGCAACTGTTAAAACTGGTGGAAGTACGTTAACACAGCAGTTAATTAAAAATCAAATTCTAACTAATGAGGTTTCATTTGAACGTAAAGCAAAAGAAATTCTATTAGCTTTAAGGTTAGAGCGATCCTTTGACAAAGATGAAATACTGGAAGCCTACCTAAATATTATTCCTTATGGTCGTGAGGCCTCAGGTAGAAATATTGCAGGTGTACAAACAGCGGCACAAGGGATTTTCGGAATAGATGCTAAAGATGTTAATCTCCCTCAAGCAGCCTATTTGGCCGGACTTCCACAGAGTCCATCATATTATACCCCTTTTGAAAACAGTGGTGGGTTGAAGAAGAAAAGCGCACTACAGCCCGGTATAGACAGGATGAAGACTGTACTGGACAGTATGTATGAGGCAGAATATATATCTAAAAAAGAATATACAATGGCGTTAAACTATGACATTGTTGCAGATTTCACTTTAGAGTCTAAAACTCCAATGGATAAATACCGATACTTGATGTTCGAAGCAGAAAATCGTGCGAAGAAAATTCTTACAGAACACATTGCTTCAGAAGATGGTTATACAGTGGAAGACTTAGAAAAAGATGAAAAACTAAATGAAGAGTACAGGATTTTAGCTGATCGTGCCCTGAGAAAAAATGGATACAAGGTTCATACAACTATTGATAAAGAAACCTATATTGCTTTTCAGGAAATTGCTAAGAACTATAAATATTACGGACCTAAAAGCAATTGGCGTTATACTGACAAGAAGACCGGTGAGCGTATAAAAGTAAATGAACAAGTTCAAACTGCTGGTATGTTAATTGAAAATTCAACTGGAAAAATTATTAGCTTTGTTGGTGGGCGTGGTTACTCGCAGGACAATCAGTTAAATTATGCAACTGAAGCTTACCGACAAAACGGAAGTACAATGAAGCCATTGCTTGTTTATGGACCAGCATTTGATATTGGCGCAGCTCAACCAGCTACCGCTCTTGGTGATGTTAAAGCTACCTTTAACATGCCGAATCAAAAAGACTATGTAGTAGACAACTACTCACTCAACTACCATGGAATTGTCCCTGCCCGTAAGGCACTTGCTGAATCATTTAATATACCCGCGATAAGACTCTATGAAAAAATTTATCAAGGAGATATGGTTAGCAAATATTTAGATAAAATGGGTATTACAAACATTGGTGATAAGGAGTTTTCTCATCTTGCCCTGGGAATAGGTGCAACTACAAATGGGGTTAGTATAGAAGAAAACATTAATGCTTACGATACATTTGCCAATGGTGGTAAATTTGTTGATGCTTATATGATAGATAAAATAACAACTAAAGATGGAAAAGTAATTTACCAGCATGAATCTAAACCAGTAAAGGTATTTTCTCCACAAACAGCATATTTAACGCTTGATGTTTTACGTGATGTACTTGAATATGGAACTGGTACCTACTTGAAGACACAGTTAAACAATAACAGTGTTGATTGGGCTGCAAAAACCGGAACATCTCAAGGTTGGGATGATCACTGGTTTGTCGGCTTCAATCCAAATGTCACAATGGGAACCTGGATTGGTTATGACACTCCTCATAGTCTAAATAACTGTTCAAGTTGTATGCCATATTACCAAAGAAACATAAAACTTTGGGCTGAGCTTGTAAACAAAGCTACAGAGTTAAATCCGGAGTTAATGGCACCTAAAAATAATTTTGAGCGTCCGAAAGGAATTGTATCAAGAAGTTACTGTGCCATTTCTGGAAAACTGCCATCTGATTTATGCAGCAAAGCTGGATTGGTATATTCAGATATATTTAATGCGAAATTCATACCAAACAGTACCGATGATAGCCTAATAACTGGCGCTTTTGTCATGGTGGATGGAAAGGCAATTGTCGCAGGACCTCGTACACCTGAAGAATTTGTAAACGGTGATGGTCTAACATTTAACCCTGAGTTTTTAAAGGAAAAAAAATATGATATATTAAATGATTTAACAGATCTATTTCCTTTCCGTGATCATGCTAAATGGCAAAAAATAGGTGTACCTACTGGCGAAATTGGTACAGCTATTGAGGATGATGGTAAAGCACCTGCTGCTCCAGCCTTGCTTAAGAAATCAAGCAGTAATTTAGTTTGGAGCGAATCAAGCAGTAAGGACGTTGTAGGTTATCGAATCTATCGTGCACCAAACCCAGATGGAGCATTTTCGTTAATCGGAAGTACAACAAATACTAGCTTTGGAATCGGCGGTGGCAAAGCAGTATACCTTGTAAAATCCGTAGATTATTTTGGATTAGAATCAAAAAAATCTAACGAAGTAGTGGTTGGAGACTTTAGTAAGCCAGAGCCTAAGCCTGATAAACCGAAGAAGCCAGACGATCCACCGAAGCCACCTGGTGAACCTGGGGATCCACCAGAGCCTGAGGATCCACCTGTTGACGGTGATGGTCCAACTCCGCCAGCGTAATTGGAGTTCGTAAAAAAGAAAAAAAATAAGCCTGTAGGATACATATCCTACAGGCTTATTTTTTTCTTTTTTTCACTCTATACTAAAAATACAAACGATTATCCTGTATAATGGAAAGTAACGACAAGTAAGCTATTTTTTAAAGAGTAGGTGGTGAAAATATGAATCATGTAAAATCTCATCAAACATTAACACACGACACTACCCAAGGAGAAATAACATTGGAAGGTCCACTTCCTTCAGAAGAATTAAAAAAATATCACTTTCACGAACAATTAACTGCATTTCGTATTGCACCCAAACAATTTAATGCTTTGCTCAACATAGCAGATTTTCCAGAAGGTCGAATTATCATTGCACGTACGGAAGACACAATTGTTGGTTATGTTACTTATCTCCATCCAGATCCCCTTGAACGTTGGTCTGAATTTAATATGGAAGATCTAGTTGAACTAGGAGCAATTGAAATTATTCCTGAATATCGCGGATCTAAAGTTGCTTCTGGTCTACTAAGACTTTCTATGATGGATGATTATATGGAGAATTATATTATAATTTCAACAGAATATTATTGGCACTGGGATCTCGACGGAACAAAACTTAGCATCTGGGATTATCGAAAGGTTATGGAAAAAATGATGGCTGCGGGAGGACTTATCCCAGCACCAACAGATGATCCCGAAATCATTTCACACCCGGCTAATTGTTTAATGGTTAGAATAGGCAAGAATGTTCCGGATGGGTCAATAAAACAATTTGATAAATTACGATTTTTACAACGCCATCAGTATAGAACAATGAGGGAGGGACTATAAGTGTTAGTTGAAGAAATTATGAATAAACAAGTAATTACTTTATCACCCAAATCTACAATCGCTGAAGCTCTTCGTCTCTTGCATCAACACCGAATTAGACATATTCCAATTGTAGATGAAGATAAACACGTACTTGGAATTGTATCTGACCGTGATGTTCGGGATGCCAGTCCATCTATTTTTCAGAAGCAAGCGTCGGAAGATAATGTACTAAAAAACGAAATTCAAACAATCATGAGCCATCCAGTTATTACGGTCCACCCTCTTGATTTTGTTGAGGAAGTCGCAGGTATTTTTTATGACCATGAATTTGCTTGTCTACCTGTTATTCAGGACAATAGACTGGTAGGTATTGTGACAGAAAAAGATATGTTGTACACACTCATACACATTACAGGTACAAATGTTCAGAGTTCACATATAGAAGTAAAAGTGCCTCATAAACCAGGAATATTACCTGAAGTCGCATCTGTTTTTGGAAAACGTAAAATAAATATTACTTCTGTCTTGGTCTATCCATATAAAAATGATCCAAACTATAAAGTCCTGGTCTTTCGTATTCAATCGATGAATCCTGTACCTGTTATTGAAGATCTTCGAGCAGCTGGTTATGAATTAATGTGGCCAAATAATATCACTGGGCCAAAATCATGACATGTAATTCATCCTTTATTTTTTCAGATGCTATGCTGGGTTACCACTTTCACGCAGAACATCCGTTTAACCAAAAACGTGTTCTGCTTGCAAAGGATTTACTGTTTGCATCTAAAACATTAAGTGAAAATCAGATAGTAGCACCACGTAAGGCTACTGAGGATGAGCTAGCATTGTTTCATGACCGTGTTTACATACAGGCAATACAAAATGCTAGTAAAGGACTGCTGAAAGAGGATCAGGGACTTGAATATGGTATAGGGACTGAAGACACTCCTATATTTGAAAATATGCATGAAGCTTCGAGTTACTTAGTTGGCGGAACGTTGACAGCTGTTGACGAAGTGCTACAAGGAAAGGTACTTCACTCGTTAAATCTAGGTGGTGGCTTGCATCATGGATTTAAACGAAGAGCCGCAGGATTTTGCATCTATAACGATGGTGCAGTAGCAATTAAATATATTCGGGAAAAATATAACTTGAAAGTGTTATATGTCGATACTGACGCCCATCATGGAGATGGTGTCCAATGGGCTTTTTATGAGGATCCAAATGTATGTACCTTTTCTATTCATGAAACAGGACGGTACCTATTCCCAGGTACAGGTAATATTAATGAACGAGGTATTAAAGAAGGTCATGGGTATTCTTATAATCTACCAATTGATGCCTTTACTGAGGATGAATCTTTCCTGCAGCTCTATGAAACTGCATTCCGAGAGATTGCGGAAAACTTCCAACCGGATGTAATCATCACGCAAAATGGTGCTGACGCACATTGTTACGATCCGTTAACACATTTGTGCTGTACCATGGGTATTTACGAAAAGATCCCTGAGCTAGCCCATGAATTGGCTCACGAGCATTGCAATGGGAAATGGATAGCTTTAGGTGGTGGCGGCTATGATTTATGGCGTGTCGTACCTCGAGCCTGGGCCCAGGTTTGGAATGTAATGTGCAGTGGAGAGCATTTGGTTGGCGAAGTTCCAAAAGATTGGATTACTAAATGGCAACCTGAAGCACCTGTTACTTTACCTGTCAGTTGGCAGGATAATAAGAACATTGTCCCTGAAATTCCACGAAGAGAAGAAATTAATGAGAAAAATTATAAAATGCTTCTTAGTTCACTCAAGTATGCAAATAAAAAAAGATAATTAAAAACGAGAAGACCATATTTCACCGTCTTCTCGTTTTTAATTCATGATTTACTTTCTATAATAACAATTTCCACTCTTCTATTTTTTTCCATATTTTCATCACTATCATTTGGCAAAAGTGGCTTCGTATCACTATAGCCAACAATCGTAAATCTAGATTTATCAAAGTCGTTTTCCTCAATTAAGTAGCGTACAACACTGCTTGCTCTTGCCCCTGATAATTCCCAATTAGAAGGATAGCGAAAGCTTGACATAGGTTGGCTATCCGTATGACCTTCAACTTTTATTTCATTTGGAATTTTCATTAATAATGAGCCCATCTTATTTAGAAATGGTTTTCCTGATGACAAAATCTTTGCCTCACCTGAATTAAATAAGATGAGTTCCTGCAATACCAAAACCACTCCGCGTTCACTTCTGCTTGCGGAGATAACATTGTTTAAATCATTTTTAGCCAAGTATTGTTCTACCTCTGTCATTAAATTATTTAACGTATCTTCTTTCTTTCTAGGACTATTAGGAAAAGGTTTAAATTCACTAGAAGGATTTTCAATTTCATTAGAGTTTCTTCCGTTATCTAACTTATTGTTTGTTTCAGCAGGGCTTTCCATTGGTACGGATGACGGATAGAAGTCAAATATCATACGGTTTTTAAAAGATTCCGAAACGACCTCAAACTTCACAGAATTAATTTGTGACATAGAGAACAGTAATATGAAGAATACTAAAATCAGCGTTATCATATCTGAGTAGGTAACCATCCATTTTGGTGCCCCAGAGGATTTCCTACGCTTTATTGGTCTACGCTTCATTCACTTTGTCCTCCACAAAGCTTGGTTCCTTATTGTCTTCTTTCTTTTTAAAATCTTTTGACAAGAAAGCACTTAATTTTTCTTCAAGTATTCTTGGGTTTTGTCCAGATTGAATGCCAATTACACCTTCAACTGCAATTTGTTTAATAAAAACTTCTTCCTCAGTTTTAGACTCCAATTTATTTGCCATCGGAATAAATACTAGATTCGACAGAACTGTCCCATACAAGGTAGTTAATAATGCAACTGCCATACTTGGTCCTAGAGTACTTGGGTCCTGTAAACTATTTAACATTAGTACTAAACCAATAAGTGTACCTATCATTCCCCAGGCAGGTGCGTATTCACCTGCTTTTTCAATAATAGTACGACCTTTATAGTGTCTTTCTTCCATTGCTGTTATTTCTGCATACATAATGTCACTGATAACTTCTGGTTCTACACCATCTACAGCAAGTAGAATGCCTTTTTTTATGAATGGTTCCTCAACATTTTCCAACTCATTTTCCAACGCTAATATTCCTTCTCGTCTTGCACGTTCAGATAATTTTATGAATAAATGGATTATGTCTGTCAATCGTTGATCATTTTGGTGAAATGCTTCTTTCATGACCTTGAATGTTAATTTAATCTGTTCCATTTTAAAGTTAATTAAAAGAGATGCAATAAGTCCACCAATAACAATAAATATAGCTGCTACATCAAGAAATGACATAAACCCTTCTGTTCCACCACTTGCTAATATGGCCATCATAATCATTATAAAGCCTAATGTTATGCCAATTGGAGTTAAAATATCTCTTTTCCTCATGTGCTCTCTCCTAACGTGCAGTGCAGCCAAAATAGTTTTCACTACATATATCGGTAGTAATACTATTTTGTTGAGTTTCGTTCGATAATTCTGTGAGGCAGCACAACTTTTTTCTCTGATACGTTTTCTTTGTTCATGTATTTTGTTAACAGCCGCATTGCCACGGCACCAATATCATACATTGGCTGAACAATTGTTGACAGAGTTGGACGTACCATTGAAGCAAGTTTTGTGTTATCAAAACCAAATACTTCTAATTCTTCTGGAACGTTAACACCATTATCCTGAGCGCCATGTATAACCCCTAATGCCATTTCATCAGATGAAACAAAAATTGCCGTTGGTCTAGTTTCTAATGCAAAAAGTTGCTTATATGCTTCAATACCTGAATCATACGTATAGTCACCTTTTATAAGATACTCATCTTTTAAGGCCATTCCTGATTCTTTATGAGCTCTTTGATAACCAGAATGTTTTTGTTTATTAATCATTGTATCGTCTTCACCAGCAACAAATGCGATAGCTTTATTACCTTTTTCTATTAGGAACTTAGTAGCTTCAAATGCTGCTTGCTCATAATCAATATTCACTGATGGTATAGTTCCTGTCTCATCATATGTTGCTGCTAGAACTACCGGAACTGAAGAGGTTTTGAATTGCTCAACATGTTCGTCTGTAATTGTACCACCCATAAACAAAATCCCGTCTACCTGCTTTTCAAGCATTGTATTAATTAGCTGCAGCTCTTTGTCCTTATTTTGATCAGAATTACTTAAAATAATATTGTATTTGTACATTGTAGCTATGTCTTCTATCCCTCTTGCAAGTTCGGCAAAAAAGATACTCGAAATATCTGGAATAATTGCACCAACTGTAGTCGTTTTTTTACTAGCAAGGCCTCTTGCAACTGCATTAGGTCGGTATCCAAGCTGCTGTATTGTTGTTAAGACCTTTTTCCTTGTAGACGGTTTTACATTCGGATTTCCGTTTACTACTCGTGAAACGGTTGCCATAGAAACGTTTGCTTCTCTAGCAACATCATAAATTGTTATGTTCATATGTATAACCTCCATTCACTATTTGTAACAGTTTGACTGCTGTAAAACCCACTAAGGGGGGTTTTACATTGTCGTCATCTTTTTTATCTATCATACTCTACCATAGGGTAAAACACAAAGAGAATTGTGCTTATCAGGTGCTTTATTGTTAAATCACTTTCAGAAGATCTGAAAGGATTCAGTTCTAGTAACTATTTCTAATTAACCAAATTATTAAATTGGTTTTGTACCAAATCAGGTTCTGGTTTATAATAGTTACAATAGTTTAAAATGTATAACGTGTAATGTTAATTTTAGTATTACAAAAGATTGAGAGGAACCTTTTATGACTGAAAAACTTTTTGCACTTGATATCGGAACTAGATCAGTTACTGGTATTTTATTAGAAGAGAATGAATCAACATTTACTATAATTGATTATTATACCATTGAACATACTGAGCGATCGATGCACGATGGTCAAATACATAATGTTCTTGCTGTAGCTAAAGTAATCCAGCAAGTAAAAGAACACTTAGAACAGCGACATGGAAAACTTTCATCAGTTAGCGTTGCAGCTGCAGGGCGTTCCTTAAAGACTGTCCAAACAAATGCAAAGCTGCAAATTAACCAGCAGCCAATTTTGGATAAAGAAACGATTAAACACTTAGAACTCAGTGCTGTTCAGACTGCTCAAAAAGAACTCATAACGGAACAGGATAGTAAATACTCCAACTATTATTGTGTGGGTTATTCTATCCTTCATTACAGGCTTGATGATGCGTTAATTGGATCATTGATTGATCAAAGCGGTCAAGAAGCAAGCGTTGAAATTATAGCGACATTTTTACCAAAGGTAGTTGTCGAGTCACTTCTAGCAGTATTAGCTCGTGCTGACTTGGAAATGAACGCACTCACACTTGAGCCAATTGCAGCAATACATGTACTAATACCTGAGTCGATGCGTAAACTCAATATTGCACTTGTAGATATTGGTGCAGGTACTAGTGACATTGCGATTACGGATCAAGGGACTGTTGTGGCTTATGGAATGGTTCCATTAGCTGGAGATGAAATCACCGAAGCAATCAGTGAGAACTATTTATTAGACTTCCCGATTGCAGAACAAACAAAACGGGAAGTTGTCACGAACGGTGAAACCGAAGTAACTGACATACTTGGTTTTAAATCAACTATTACCTATGACCTCCTTGCGAAAGACATCAAAGATACAATAGAAAATCTTGCGCAATCAATAGCAAATGAAATTATACACCTAAACTCTAAGCCTACTAAAGCCGTGATGTTAATTGGAGGCGGAAGCTTAACACCTGAAATAACTACCGCACTGGCAAGCAAATTACAGCTGCCACAAAATCGAGTTGCAATAAGAGGCATAGATGCAATTCAAAACTTTACAATTCCAACTATGCTACCTTCAGGTCCTGACTATATCACACCTATTGGAATAGCAATTGCCGCTCGGGAAAATCCAGTACATTATATTAGTGTAACTGTAAATGGTCAAGTTATCAGAATGTTTGAGATGAAAAAACTATCAATTGGTGATAGCTTAATCCAAGCCCGGATTGAAATTAATAAGTTCTATGGGAAGCCAGGTATTGCTTCAATTGTCTATGTTAATGGAAAACAAATCACTTTACCAGGTGGATACGGACAACCTCCTAAAATCTATTTAAATGGAATAGAGACTGGCGTAGACCACGTAATAAATAATAATG